>JACZXR010000221.1 GCA_022571535.1 Deltaproteobacteria bacterium
TTAGCTCCTGTGACATGTGATAGTATTTGTTTACCCCGAAGCACACGAAGATCACGAAGAATTTACAATCAAATTATATCGGCCCCTGCGTTTCAAACCCCGTGGTCGATATAACTTGATTACCAACTATAGCAGTGAAAATGATAGTGGGTGTGGGGGCTTTGGGCCTAGCGGTAAAGGTAGTCATCCTCCCCCTCCTCTTTATAAAATCGGTGGATCCGGGGGGTTAGAGAAGGTCGTCCCGGCCTTCCCTGAAGAAGAAAATCTATGGGGATAAAGTCCTGGAGCAGCGGGATCGGAAGCTGGAGTCCCGCGAAAGGGCTCTTTGCGTCAGCACCGAGCGTGACCCGGTCTCCCCAGAGGGCCGAGGGAAGCGCCCCGCTGATCGCAAACCCGCTCGCGGAAACGCTACCGTGGATCTCTGGCAGGTTGAACTTGCTGCCTGGGTTCTTTTCGTTCTCGGTCAGAAGCTCGTAATCTAGGACTTTGGAGAAGCTTTGGGGTGAGCTGGTCGCCTTTTTCACGAGGCTGAGGTTTGTCTTCTCTGATTCGCGGGTTTTCCTGTCTTGCCTCTCGCTAAGGAAATGTGGCGGGAGATTGCTGATACCCCCCGGACTCCCCTTGGTACGGGTGTGGACATCCCCCATGGCAATTTCGTAGTGCTTTTCTCTAAGCGCAAGCTTGAACCGATCAACGGCATCCTGGCTTACCGGGTAGGTCCGGCTTTGTATCCCCCACTGGGTTTTGAAATAGATCAGGATCTCTTTTCTGCTCAGGACGTTAAGCCCCCTGTCGGCCAATTCCATGTTGTTTATGTTCCCGTCGAAAAGAGATGCTTTTAGACCAAGCCCGCTCGGCCCGTAGAGCTCGGGGTTTTCCATCAGGAATTTCTTGCTGATCCTCATTCCCCGCTCCCTGGCCTTAAGCTGATGGGCCAGCTTCCGAGTGGCCTCTTCGGAAGCAAAACTCTCCGGGTAGTACTCAAGGATCGTCCTTAAATACAGCTCCTTTGTGCTATGGTCCTTGCTCCTATCCGCCGCCTGCAAAAGCGCTTTGCCCGCTTTGTCTTTCAAGTCGGCAATCTCTTCCTCCGAGGCCGTGCCTGACATCTTATAATACGCAATGGCCTTGTTGTACGCCCCCCCTTCTTCGTAGACCCTGGCCAGGATGCGGTAGACGTCTGTTGCACTTTCAGACTCCGGGTGGCTTCGGATGTAGGTCACCCCCCGATCAATAATGGGTTGGGAGGGAATAGGGTTAGTGGTAAGGAGCTGAAAGAGATTTGTTCCCACGATCAGCAGATTGGCCACTCCCATAGTGCTTGCACCGGTCAACCCTTGAGTAATTAACGGGCTGGCGCCAAGGAGCAGATTTTTTTCAAGAAAATTCTCTCCCAACAATACGTATTTGACTGTCTGGAGACGGTGTTGGGTTCGGGCCTTCTGAAACGAGGCTAGAAGATTGTAATCGGGGTTTTCCAGCAGGGCCTTTGCCTTTTTTCTCTGAAGGGGTGATGAGGAGGAGCCGGCAATGCTTTCCAACATTCCCTTTGCCTTTTCGTGTTGCCCCTTGATTTCCATGGCGACCGCCAGTGCATCTCTGGCCGATTCCCCTAACGAGTCTCCCCGGTGTTTGTCGCCAATGGCTGCCGCTTGGGCCTCGATCTGCCCTGGGTCCCCAAGGGCCAAGGCGTAAAGGAGGTCACGGAGGTCTCGGTCCTCCGTCGAAATACCCTTGGGAGAAGAGATCTCTTCCAAGGACGACAGTGCCTTGTTCTTCTCTTCGGCTTCCTCTCGGACCCGCTCAGTTAATTTTTCGATCCCCTCCTTTACTTCGGATGACGCGGGGTCGATAAGGGTTGCCATTTCATAGTGGAGCTCCGCGCGGGTTAGCTCTCCATTGCTGATGGCCTCTTCTGCCTCTTCTAGCTGCTCCTGAACCAACACTCTCGTTTTCTTTTCTTTCAGGGCCTCTGTGATCTCCAGAATCTCTTTTCTCTTGGGGTCCTCGGGATACCGTTTGAGGTGTTTGAGATAGAGCGTTAACGCCTTTCTCTCCTTTACTGACATCTCGGCTGAACCCATTGATAGGAGTTGGGAGACGGTGGAGTCGACGGCCGCTCCAACGTAGGATCCTGAAAATATGCTCACTAAATCCACCGAGCTGAGGAGCCGGTTGATAAAGGCTCCCCACTTATTGGTCCTGTTCTTTCTCAGCAGTTCCTCTGCCTGCGTCGCCTCGTCGTTACGGATTCTCGACTGGATAAGGTTCTTCTGCTGCTCCGTAGAGGCCGAGGCGAGTGCTTGCCTTTGGGCGGCCAGATAATCCTGATGGTCTCTGATGGTATTATTTCGAAGGTCCAACACGTGCTCCGTTAATCCGGTGACCGTATCTCGTTCCCCAAGCAGCTCTGCGTCTTTTTCTCTGAAATAGCGAACGTGCTCCACCATGGTCCCTTCCCGGTCGGTCAGGCTATCGATGAGCGCCTGGCGCACGCGTTTATCTACCCCGTCGGGAAAGAACTTCGGGGGCGGGACATATTCGACAAATGGGTTGTAGTCCGGCAGTGGATTGAGAATTTTATCGACCGTCGTTTCCTTATTCTCTCCAGGGGCCTGCTCGGTCCATGCCGTGGCAGACGGAGATAATAGGAAAAAAAGCGCGAGCAGCACCGTGATGCCTTCCCTCACTGACTGAGTCTCCTTATCTTTTTGACCAGGGCTTGAAGGCTTTCAATTTTCCCTTTTGCCTCAATCTTTTCCAGAATCCCATCTTGCTGGGCCACTTCTGTATAGAGCTTGAGGGCAGACTTTGTAAAGGTGTCAAAGGTATCCGCCTCGAAGAGCAACCCCTCCGGACTATTTTGGGCTGCGTGTTCCTTTGCGAGCTTGACATAAAAGTCTCCAAAATCCAAAAGGTACCGATAGAAGTTCCTGCTCTGACCGTGCTTGGTGACCAGCTGGCTGTAACCCAGAATAACGAGCTGGCTCCCGTCCTTTAGGCGGTGGCGGTTCAGCTCAACAAAGGCCACCTTGCTCCGGTCGATCCTCTCCTCTTCTATCCTTGCCAGGTACTCGTAAGCCGTCCCCTGATATTTCTCGATCAGTTCATTCCAGGCCAGGACTTTTTCATCAAGCTCCCTGGTATACTCAAAGGGGTCCCGGGTGGGTAGCGGCATTCTTAGAATTTTTTGGAAAGCCTCAAGGGCCTCTATATTTTTCTCTGCCTGGCTCCCCAGGTGACCATTCGATTCCGATACCTCTCGGTAATGTCTGACGGCCTCGTCATAATCCCTGAGTCTCTCGTAGGCCATGGCCTTGCTGAAGCTGGTGATGTCGGAAAATTGATTGGGGAATTTCTTTTCGTAGTTTTCGAGACGAATCAATGTCGCCTTCATAATATTCATGCCAGTGACGTCCTTGGGGATAGGAAAACGATAGAGGTCCTCATGGGAGAGCCTCTGAAAGTCCTTGAGGATTTCCAGAAGACTTCCGCCCACTTCGTATTGCGGATCCGGGCGTAATTTGGAGGCACACCCTGAGCTTAAGATCGAGAGTGCGACGATGAAAACCCAGACTTTCAGGGACCCGGCAGTAGATTGACGATCGAAAATTCGAAACCTCACAAGAGCTAGGCCTTTCTCCTCCTTGTCCGAGAGGCCTGTCTTACCGCCTGCACGATTTCCACATAGCTGGTGCACCGACAGATGTTTCCGGCCATGAAGTCCCGGATTTCCTCTGTGGAGGGATGTGGAGACTGGTCGAGAAGTGCCTTCGCCATAAGGATCATGCCCGGGGTGCAATAGCCACACTGAAAGGCTCCGTTGTCGAGAAAGGCCTTCTGCAACGGATGGAGCTTGCCGTCGGATCCGAGACCCTCGATGGTGGTGATTGATTTGCCCTCTGCGTAGGAGGCGAGGAGCAGACATGAGCTCACCGGATGGCCCTCGAGGAGTATCGTACATGCCCCACACACTCCCTCTCCACAGCCGTCCTTGGTTCCCGTGAGGTTCAGGCGATCACGCAAGACCGTGAGCAGGGATTCTCCCGGGTTGGACTCCACTTCGTAGGGTTTCCCGTTGATGTTTAACTGGTGAGTCACTCTTTCCCATCTTTCTCTAGGATACCCTTCAGGACCTTTTCCGGGGTTATGGGCAGGTCTTTGATGCGGACACCTACCGCATCGTAGATGGCGCCGGCAATGGCCGGTGGTACGCTGGGCAGAGCCGACTCGGCCAATCCTTTTGCACCGAAGGGGCCATCTCTGTGGGGCTGCTCTACCAGGACCACGGGGAAATCTTCCGGCACATCGTGGAATGACGGGAGGATGTAATGGAGAAATGTTGCATTCGAGGGTTGTCCCTCCACGAACCTGAGCTCCTCTAGAAAGGCCTGCCCGATACCTATGGTGGCATCGCCTCGTATCTGTCCGGCACACAGACGCGGATTGATTGCCTTGCCCGCATCAGCGCCGGCCGCCAGCTTGAGCAGGCGAACCAATCCAGTCTCCATATCCACTTCAACCTCTACTGCGCAGCCGCCCACGAGCCAGAAGGGCAGGATGGTCTTGGCGTCCTCTTCGTCGCCGTAAAGGCCCTTCCCCAACGCTTCTTCTCCCCTCTTTTTATAATAGAGTGCGGCCAGCTCCTTGAAGTGGTAGCCTCTTTGAGCTGTATCTGCGGCTGCGATTCTGCCATTCTCCACCCTCAAGTCTTGCGCCGATATCTCCATCAACTCCGCGGCAAAGTCCACGAGCTTTAGCCCGAGGTCTCTGGCTGCCCGCCGCACGGCATTTCCCATACAGAATGTCGAGCGACTGGCACTTGTCATCGCGCCAAATGGCGTAACGTCCGTGTCCGGCTGATGAGTGTTAAAGGAGACCCTCTT
>JACZXR010000004.1 GCA_022571535.1 Deltaproteobacteria bacterium
TGCAACTAAGACTCCCTCTCTGGGAGAAATCTCTAAAATCTTTTCGCGTGTGATCGTGACGTTGAGAAGCTCCATGACTCGGATCCGAGCTAGAGATGAAGGACAGGGAATCTTGAGGGCATCAGGAGACACCAGAGGCTTCAGCCGAATGCTCTTGATCGCGTTCCCGGGTAGAGAGATCGGACAGCCCCCTACCAGAGATTCCCCTCCCCGCGCCACAACCCGACCCCCGATCAATGTGGAATGGACTCTGACCTTTTCCAGATCTTCCAGTAAAGTCAGATCTGCGAAACGCCCGGGCGCTATTCCTCCTATTTCCTGCTCCAGACCCGAATAGGTTGCAGGATTGAGAGTCACCGCCTGAATCGCCTGCACGGGAGACAGACCAAGACCAATAGCCCGGCGGACGACAAAGTCGATATGTCCAAAGTCCTCCGTATCATCAGGAGCTACGCCATCGGTCACCAGGATGAGCCGCTGGGTGCTTAGTCCACGTGCCACAAGAGGCCCAAGAGTGGCATCGAGATCGTGGCGGAAGGTACCTTGGCGCAGCATCAGCCAAAACCCTGACCGTAGTCTCTCCAAGGCCTCCATCTCGCTAATAGGCTCGTGACAGGATGAGACGGAGGCTGCAGCGATGGCGCTCAGTTTCCGGTCTCTGGCCCCCGCTGTGTGACCATGGATGATCTTGCCCTCTCGCAAGGTCATCTCGATCATATCCAAAACCTCCCGGTCCCCTTGGACAAGTCGGAGCCAGGAGACGACCTCCCCTAAACCCAGGACTCGCGGGTCAGCCAGGCATTCAGCCACTTCCGCTTGGGAGAGAGAACGCGTGTTGCATAAAAGGGGGTCCTGGGGAGCTGCCATGGACACCAGTGTATAAACTCGGATCGGGTGGCTCTCCACCTTGTCGAGAAAGAGTTTAATCCCTTGATAGCCAAAGACGGTTGAGTGCTCATCGCAGGAAGCGACGAGCGACGTGGTTCCATGCGGCAGGTAAGCCTGAAGGTACTCATAAGGGCGACAAAAGTGACCTATATGGCTGTGGGCATGCTCGGGTCCGAGTCATGGAGCTTCTCAACGTCACGATCACACACGAAAAGATTTTAGAGCTTTCTCCCAGAGAGGGAGTCTTAGTTGCGGACCAGAACCAGGATCTGATAAAGGTAGCCGTTTTTGATCGCCACGGAGATAGTGGAAGGATAGCCCTTGGTTTTCTCAAGGGGTTTGGGGCAAGGGTGGGGGCGGTGGGCACGACGGTGAACCTTGATGAAAATTCTCTTTTGATTGTGGGTAGCAACGACGGTGATATGGCCCTGTGTGCCAATCTCCTCATCGAAATGGGAGGCGGGATGGCCGTAGTGGATCAGGGAGTCGTGTTAGAAAAGATAGGTTTTCCTGTGGGGGGAATCTTTTCTCTGGAACCGTGGCGAGTTGTAGGGACGGGGCTTAGACGAATCCATCGCTGTCTTAGGGAAAGGGGCTCGCCCCACCCAAAGCCTATTTACCCAATTTGCTTTCTCACTTTTGTGACTCTTCCATCGCTGAGAATAACCGATCGAGGCCTGGTCCGGGTCAAGGACAGAAGGGTGGTTCCCCTGTTCGTGGAGGGCTAAACTGTTCAGGATGAGACTTCTTCGGCCATTTCATCTCTGGGTTCCTGGCGCAAGAGAGGGAGGATCTTACCCTCTCTTTGATCCCTCTTCATGGAGCAGTTTCCGTCAAAGATCGCACCGTCACGAACGACCAGATTTTGGGTGGTGATGTCTCCACAGAGGATCCCCGGGGGCTGAATCTCGATTCCCTTTTCCGCCTGGATTTCCGCGGTGACCTTTCCACGGATTAGGACAGAGGTGGCAATGATTTTGCCAGAAATCGTTGCCTGCTCTCCGATGATGACCTCCCCGCGGACCATAATCTCGCCCTCGACTTCCCCCTCTATGGTAGTCGTCCCTTCGAACAGCAACTTGCCAGTCAGCTTGCAGCCACGACCGATGTAGCCTCCCACTTCAGAGAATTGGGCATCTGCCATTTTTCCTTTTACCGCCATATCCTTTCCTTTCTATCCATTAGACAATTTAAACAGGATGACGGGTTTTTGTCCAACGGATTTGCAGGCCCGTCGGTGAAAACTTGCGAACGCCCGTTTTTCACCTCAGCGCCGCTTGAGATCGGCAGTGCGATAGATGAAATCGATGTCAAGGCTGCTGCGTACCAGCGCCGCCAGCCGGTCGTACTGCTCCTCTCTGGAAAGCACCTTCCCTGGGCGGAAGACTGTCCCCTTTCTCGCTGCCAGCTCACTGAGGATGGAGCGCCGGAGTCCTTCGTTGTGGAAAAGCCCGTGGAGATAGGCCCCTAGCACGTTGCCGTCGGGGCTCAGGCAGCCGTCCAGATCCCGGCAGGGCTTGCGGGATCGCTCATCGATGCAAAAAGGGTGCAATAGATCAGCCCCAGTGGTCTTTCCCATATGAATCTCATAGCCGCTCAGGGGAAGATTCGATGCCCCGTGTAAGAGCCCCTTTCCTGATACGACGTGTCCCCGTACCTGGTGGGTCGATTTGACTGGAAAGAAAGTGGTAGTTACCGGCAACAGCCCCAGGCCCGCCGCCTGGGGTTCGGTACTTTCCACGTGCCCTGGATCGAGGATCGACTCGCCGAGCATCTGGTACCCGCCGCATATGCCGATCACAGGTGTGCCCCCCCGGGCCCGGTCAATGATCTCCTGGGCTAACCCCATGCTTTTGAGAGTGGCCAGGTCGGCCATGGTGCTTTTAGTGCCCGGCAGAATAATCAGGTCAGGTTTTTCAAGGTCATCGTTTTGCTCCACGTAACGTAGCCGTACCATGTCCTCCTGCTCCAGTGGGTCGAAGTCGTCGAAGTTAGAGATGTGAGGAAGGCCAATGACGGCGATATCCAGAACCCAGTCGTCTCTCAGTTTCATCGCGCGGCGGTGTTCCAGGGAGACCGAGTCCTCCTCGGCGACGTGAATGTCGTGGTAGTAGGGTATGATTCCAGCCACCGGGATACCCATCCGTTCTTCCAGCCAATTGACCCCGGGCGTGAGAAGGGAAAGGTCGCCGCGGAACTTGTTGATCACGAAGGCCTTGATCAGGGCCCGCTCGTGCGGATCCAGAAGCTCCAACGTGCCGACCAGAGAGGCGAAGATGCCACCCCGGTCAATATCGGCTACCAGAAGCACCGGCGCCCGGCAATGCAAGGCCACCCGCATGTTGACCATATCCTGCTCCTTGAGATTCACCTCAGCAGGGCTGCCTGCCCCCTCTATAAGGACCACGTCGTACTGGAGCAACAGGCTCTCCAGGGACTCGGTGATCACTGACCACAACTGATCCCGCAATGCGTAGTAATCAATAGCCG
Organism: Deltaproteobacteria bacterium; assembly: GCA_022571535.1. Lineage (GTDB taxonomy): Bacteria > Desulfobacterota > Binatia > UBA9968 > CAXXLF01 > JACZXR01. The sequence goes on from JACZXR010000004.1 coordinate 3,379, forward strand.
TCAGACCTCCCAGGGGCTTTCCCTTCACGATGACCTGAGACCTATGATCGGCCTCCGGTTTGAGCAGGATGGGGTTCATCTCTACTGTCGGCTCCACTTGGGCCGCCTCTGCCTGGACCACCTGGGCACGCCCCATCTCACCACCTTCGCGCGTGACAAAGGAGTTGAGAGACATGTTCTGCGCCTTGAAGGGGGCAACCTTCCAGCCGTCTTGTCTCAGGATACGGCACAGGGCGGTGACCAGGGTGCTCTTGCCCACCGAAGAGGCGGTCCCTTGGACCATCAATGTCTTGGCTGGCATGTTATAACTGGTTTCCTTCGTCTGTCACGAGGTACTCGCGATTTTCCACCGAGCACACATGTCCACAAAATCCGGCGCCAAAATCAAGTTATATCGAACTCGTGGTTTGAATCCCCGTGTTCGACCAAAGGGGAGAGATTCCGCTTCTCCCCCCTGTGGAGTAATGGACCGCAACTCCACGGGGGAAACCCCATCGGCTTTGTGCCCGCCTCAAGAGGCGGGGTTTACCCCGTACCACAGAACGCCCCGTGCATGAGCGCGGGGATGAATGTTCAGAACCCCCTGCAAGGGCAGCGCCCCAAAGCCTCGGACGTAAGTCCGTGGTACGGGGTTTACATTGAATCCACTTGCTTGGTTTGCCACCAACTAGGCCTTCTGACGGGTGTTTTGTCGAGATTTTATGGCAAGACATTCCGCAGAAAAAAATAGAGGGCTTCGGTTTCTGAGTCTTTTTTTGTCGCCACATCAACCCCGAAGGCCTCTTTGATGCTGTACTCATTGAGTACCTCTTTCACCTTTCCGAAGGCCAGACATTCACCAGATTTAAGCAGCAAGGCTTTATCCGCAAACAGGGAGATTAGGTTCAGGTCGTGTAGGACCGCGACGACCGTCGATTTTTTCTCCCTGCATATCTCTTTAAGGGTCTTTAAAATTTGTAACTGGAAGTAAATGTCCAGGTGCACCGTGGGTTCGTCCATTAAAAGAAAGCGCGTGGTCTGAGCCAAAGTCCTGGCAATCAGCACCTTTTGTCTCTCCCCTCCACTTAAAGTGGTGAGTTTTCTTTCCCTCAAATTGAACGAGTCCGTTTGGCGAAGTGCATCTTCTACGGCCTGTCCATCCTCTGGCCTTTGTTTGAAGCGATTCGAATGTACATAGCGTCCCAGTGAAACGAGCTCTAAAACGGTTAGAGGAAAGGTAAAAATGGGCTCCTGGGACACGTAACTAATCTTTTTCGCTCTTTCTTTTGCCGCATAAGAGAGCACGGGTTTTCCGTCAAGCAGCACATCTCCTTCCATTGGGGAGAGTGTTCCCAAGATGATTTTTAAAAGCGTTGTCTTTCCTGACCCGTTGGGACCGATGATGGCGACAAAGTCTCCTCCCCGGATGGAGAAGGCAATGTTTTTTAGAACTAAGGACTTTTCATAGCCAAAGGAAATATTCCTTGCCTGTAGAATCGTATTTCCCTCCATTTCCACTAAAGACCGTATTCTCCCTTCTCTTTTTTTAGCAAGTAGAGAAAAAATGGCACTCCACATATGGAAGTGACCACTCCTACCGGTAGCTCGGATGGGGCAATGATGACTTTAGCAATCGTGTCACAGAGGATTAAGAAAGTGCCGCCCACAAGAAAAGTAAGGGGAAAGAGAACCCGATGATCGGCACCAAAAATCATGCGGATCATATGGGGAACTATGAGACCGACGAAACCAATCAGTCCCGCAACAGAAACGGATACTGAGGTTAAGAAGGCAGCTAAGACGGCGTAGATTGCTTGAATCGACTTTGTGTTAACGCCGCTACTCTTTGCCGTTTCCTCTCCTAACAGGAGCACGTTTAGTTCTCTGGAATAATAGAGGGCAATCAAAACGCCAACGGGTACAAATACCAGAGCCAGCAACGTTGTTTCCCAGCTCGAAGAGGAAAATCCGCCCAGGAAGAAAAATATCAATGCCTTTAATTCTTCTTCGGCCATGATCATGAGAATCGCTACAAAGGAAGAGATGAACAAGCCCACGCCTAGACCAGAGAGCAGCAGGCGAAAAGTAGAGATAGCTCCGTTCTGGGAGCCGAAATAGAAAACCAGGGCGAGGGCACCAAGGGAGCCCAAGAAGGAAAAGAAACTCACTCCGGTGAACACTGCTATGGGGGAGGTAAATCCCAATACCAGAGCAACCGCAGCGCCTAGGGATGCCCCGGATGAGATTCCCAATAGATAACTATCTGCTAAGGGGTTGCGAAAGAGCCCTTGAAATATAGCGCCGGCCAGGGCGAGCCCGCCGCCCACAAAAAAAGAGGAGAGGGCTCGAGGCAATCGCAGGTTAAAAAGAATGACTCTGTCCGTTGGGGACATGCTGAGGAATGATAACTTAACAGGCCCTGTGCTAAGGGCCAAGGTGAAAGAAACAAGAAGAAAGAAAAGAACGATAAGCCAGCCCTGAGTGAGTCGAGTCATAGTGAATCGGTGATCGGTTATAAGGGCTTGCGCCAATAGTTACATAACCATGACGATCTTTAGGTACAAGCCTTGGATACTTGGTTGCCTTCAGAATTGGCAGTCAAAGGGTCTTATTGTCAGCGTATCTTAAAAAGAGGCATTCGTAGATTTTCTCCAATCCGTCTATGAATTGGATCCTCCGCCTTAGAAAGGTTTCATTGATGAAACAGATGTGATTGTTTTTTACTCCGGCAATTTGCCTCCACTCAGGACGTTTCACGATTTTTTTCACAAACTCGGCCTGGTGGTCTGTAAAAATCAGGACCTGGGGGTTACGCTTGATGATCCATTCTATGCCCACTTTTCCCGAATCAAATAGCATATCCCCGAAGACATTGATGCCTCCCGCCAGGGTAATAAGCGAGTGAGGGAATGAGCCTTTTCCCACCGTGATCATGGGATTGGGCCAGGTTTGGAGATAGACTCTTATTCTCTTTTTCGGTCTGGTCTTTTTTTGGATTTCTTTTAGTCTGCTTTCTACTTCTTTCACAATTTTTATTGCTTTAGCCTTCCTCCCCAAGATCTCTCCCAAAAGCAAAAAGTCTCTTTTGAGCCGCTCGATGTTTTTGGGGTAGAGGCTTAAAATGGGGTAGCCCATTCTCTTTAAAGGCAAGACCACTCTCTGCTGGCTTGGGCCGTTGGCTAAAATGAGATCGGGTTCTATCTCGATGATCATCTCGAGATTGGGATCAAACCCTCCGCCTATGATCTTTATTTTCCCCTCCTTTACCCTCTTGACCAGCTCTTCAGGAAAGTGATCGTAGCGGGTCCCTCCGTATAAACGGTCACAGTCAAGTATGCAGACATGTTCGGAGTTTGTCGGGACAAGAGAGACAACTCTTTTCACATCTCGCTTTATTTTTATACGATGACCTAAATCGTCTATAATCACTCTCTCTCTCTCTTGCGGTGTTGGGCGGCAACTGAGAAAGAAAAGAAAAGTGAGAACATAAAGGGCGACTGTGGAGGCTTTTCCCAAAATCTTCACTCCCTAGTCCTTTCCAAAGACCCCTCGAATACCGATGAGGAAGTTTAGGGGGCGAGCCCGGAACCCATCGGCCTCCTCGTATTTCTTGTTAAAGAGGTTTTCAATTTTTCCATATAGGCTGAGTGCCTTGACGCCGATTGGCTGCCAAGGAAGGGTGTAGGAAGAGGCGAGGTCGAAGCGCGTGAATCCTCCCTTATCGATGGTATTAAAGGTTGCTGTATCGACATCCAGACGACGTCCGGTGATGTGGGTATTGAAGTTGACGTTGACCGGTCCATATGTATAATTCAGCGTTAAATTTCCTTTGTGCTTGGGCCTACGTGTAATCCGATCGCTGACATTCATGAAGGTGTAGTTTCCCTGCCAGGAAAATCCCCAAGGCATTCTCAATCTCAGAATAAATTCCACTCCGTCAAAGATGGCCTGACCGACGTTCTCCGGACTAAATCCCCGAAAGACGATGAGGTCTTCTACCTCTCTGTGAAAGTAAATGGTTTCTAGTTGCAATTGACCTTTCCACAAACGCTGCTCAATTCCAACGTTAGACTCCCAGGCCTTCTCCGCGCGCAGATCTGGGTTGCTAAATCCGGGGAAAAAGAGATCATTGAATGTCGGGGCTCGGAAACTTTGGGTATAACTGGCCTTAAATTTTGTCCCGGTTTTTGGGATCAGATAGGCAAGGGAACCAGAGGGGCTCCACTCTTGGCCGAAGTCTTCATTGTGGTCCCAGCGAACACCTCCCACTAAGTAGAACCTCTCGTCGAGAAGACGGAACCGGTTTTGAACATAGATGGCTTGATTGTTCTGCTTGGGTCGAATACCGCCAAACTCGGCCTTCCTGACATCCCAGTCCACACCAAAGGTAAGATCTGCCAGTTGATTCCACCGGTAATTGGCCTGGAACTCCGGATTGACAATCTGGGGACGTATGCGACTAACCCTGTTCACTGCGTCAACGGTATCAGCTTTTGTGACGTTCCGCTCATGACTTTGCGTTAGTCCCAGGCTGAGGCGATAGTCCCAATTTTTTGTCGGTTGGTGCTTCCATTCAAAACGCCCAGCCAGAAACTGATCCTCTTGGCGGTCGTTGGGATCTGGGACAGAAAGAAAATTGTTGCTATTAAAAAGCCCTAATCTGGTCTCTGTCATCCAGAAGGTACCATTCAGGGAGGCATCTTCCATTAGCTGATAAGCCAACCGGGCTGAAGCCGAGATGTTCTGGTAATCATCATTGGTACTGCGAAACCCGTCTGTCTTCAGGAATCCTCCCGTAATCGAGTAGCTCCACTCCTTTTCCCCACCTGATAGGCTAAAGGTCTCTCGATGGGTAGAGCCGTTCCCTCCTTCCACAGAGGCATTGAGTCGGGGAGCTCCTTTGCCCCGCTTAGTTATGATATGGATCACTCCACCAACGGCCTTTGAGCCATGGAGCGTCCCGCCGGCGCCTCTCAGGACCTCTATTCTTTCCACATTATCGGTAAGTAGATGGGCGAAATTAAAGAGCCCTGCTGTAACGCTGTTCACTTCCATTCCGTCCACGAGTACCAGGACCTGATTAGAGTTGGAGCCGCGAATGAAGACAGAGGTGCTGCTCCCCCGGGAGCCCGTTTGAACTACGTCCAGGCCTGGTACATTGCGTAAGACCTCCAAGACCGTCTCCGCTTGTTGTTCCCGGATCTCGTCCTCGGTAATCACCGTGATCGAGGTGGTCACCTGTTCTAGTGGTGTCTCGATCCGCGTGGCCGTCACCACAACGGGTTCCAGAACCTCTTCCTGTTTTGGCTCTGCGCCAGAAGAGATTGTGGGAAGGAAGAAGAGAAGAAAAATGACAGATAAAATTTTCATAAAGCCTCCTTTTCCCGCGAAAGGGGAGTGTTAAGGCAGAACGGATAGGTCTCCTGGCTTAGGCTTTAACCTACTCACCGCGCCTTCCCACCCTTCGGTTAGCCTCAGGACAGTGGCTGATCATGCGGCTTTCGTGGCCATCACAGTTGCGGGGCAGCAGGGGAATCTCACCCCTTTCCCTTGAATCCGACTGCGGCCTATGGATATGTCCGTTTATATACTAACTATAAAGCCCCCTAGTTTTGACCTCTGACAAGACGGAAGATAATCGGGATCCTGACCCAGCTCTCTACCGGTCCGTTACCGTTCTGAGCCGGGTAGAAGCGCCATTGCTCGACTGCCTTCACTGCAGCCCCGTCGAGGGCAGCGAAGCCGGAGCTTTGACTAACCTGAATGGCCTTCGATTTTCCCCGCCGGTCTACCAAGACCCTGAGCAAGGTTGTCCCCTCCCATCCTTTTCTTCGTGCCCGTTCAGGATATTTCGGGCTGATCCTACGAGTGTACCCTGCGGGTTTAAATTCTCTGGACCCATCACCTTCCTGCCGACTACGCAGAGCAATCGTTGTTTCTTGGGGTACCGCGTTACGGAAGCGTTCTTCAATCGCTTCGGTACCTATCGTCTCCCTACCAAGATTTTCTGTTTCCGAGGTGTCAGCTTCGCCTGGTTCCTCGAAGAGGTGTTCTTCCATTCCGACTTTTTTGGTCGGCCGGTCAGATTTCTCGAGTAAGGCCGAGATTTCGACTGCAGCTTCGGCCTCGTGGGAGTTATCTTTCTCGACGATAGTCTCACTACCGGTATCGGCTAGACTAGAGTTGGTTGGGTCGGGCCTTGGAGCCGACAGGACCGTCTGAATCTTGCCTTGCCGATTTGGTTTGCTCACCACGCTCTTCTGCTCAGTTGGGATGCTCGCTGGCTTAGAAACGTTGGTCATGGTCGGATCGGCGACCGATCGTTTTTCAGAAGCCTTTTTCTGCGGTTTCTTCTCGTAGATAGCCTTAGGCTTCTTGAGTTGGGCAGCTTTTTCGGTTCTTTTGATTAGCCCTAGGGCCTCGGTGTTTTTTCTACTCTCTGTTTGTTCTAGAGTAGCCTGCCGCTTACTGGTAACCGGAGGCCTTACTGATTTCTTTGAGGTCATCGAGATTCCCTCTGGGGTCGGTTCCTGACGAGAGCCATCCTTGGCGATAAGTAAAGTAATGGGGATTGCGTGATCATCTCTTTGAAGAGAGGGAGCAAGGGGGAGAGTAAAAATGAGGGCGTGCAGTGAAGCGGAAATTAGAAGGAAAGATGCCCACCTCATTAGTCAGCTCTCCCAGAATGAAGAGTACCTCTACCCATCGCCGTGAAGTTTACCCCGTACCACAGAACGCCCCATGCGTAAGCGCGGGGATGAACCCCGTACGATCCCAACCCCATTACCGAGCACAATCGTACGGGGTGAATGTTCCGGAGTCCCCGCAAGGGCAGTGCCCCAATCCCGTACCACACTCCCTGAAGGCAAGCAGGGCAAAGCCGCCGGAGGCAACTATGTGATACGGGGTTTACCAATAGCTATGGAACGTCTCGGTTCTCTACGGAGGATAGGCGAGGAATCGGGTTAAAACCGTGAGGGATAAATCCACACAGGGGAGGCCAGAGCTTAGGATTGGTGTGGGCGGATCCGGTAGTCCAGGCGGACACGGTCAACCTTCCTCCCTCCTTCGGAGAGTCCGGTCAATATGCCCTAGGCAGGTTTCCTGGCTTATGGGTTCGGAGTCTTTCTCTACAGCCTCCGACCTTCCTGCTGCCTTCCCATCCTTCGACTAAGCTCAGGACAGTGGCTCTAGTGTGCAGGAAGGATTACCCAATCACAGTGGCGGGACCGCACCGGAATCACACCGGGTTCCCTATTATCTCCTGATGAGCACCTAGGACTTATCTTTCCTCTTTATTTATTCCCGACTTCCCATATTGTCAAGGATTTTTGGCTCTATGTAAGAAAAAAGATGAGAAGCCGTATGTACACTGGTATCCCCTGATGCCTGGCTCAGTCTCCCAATGGAGTTCGGGCTCCAGCGCCGCTGTTGGGACAGGATACGGACTGGGTGATACGTGACCTGCTTGGCTACTCCGATCAATAGATCGCCAGGCTGAAGAAAGAGCAGGTGTTGTACTGAGTCAGTCATAACCAAAGCCTGGTATCTTGTGCCCAAAATGGGTACATGGTGGCATTCCGCTGTGCGTATCGTTGCCCGCCGGACGCTTCGTGAATTCGTTGAGTCCCGAACGGGCCATAAGGACCAGGCAGCACTGAAGGCAGCTCTCGACGCTTGGTTCGATGAGGTGCGCAAGGCAAATTGGACCAGTACGGCTGATGTGAAGCGCCTCTACGCGTCGGCCAGCATCGTGACAGCCGACCGGATCGTATTCAATATCAAGGGCAATGATTACCGGCTGGTCGTGTCGGTAGATTTCGAGAAGGGCATCGTTTGGATCTAGTGGATCGGTACCCATGAGGACTACGACGGGATCAATGTCAAAGAGGTAGATCATGAAAGACCTTAAACCGATCAGGACCGAAGCAGATTACGAGGCAGCCCTAGCAGAGATCGAGCGCCTATGGGGTACGCCTGCCGGCGCTCCGGAGGGCGACCGTCTCGACATACTGGCAACGCTAGTGGACGCCTACGAGAACGAACACTACCCCATGGACCCACCTGACCCGATTGAAGCTATCAAGTTCCGTATGGAGCAACAGGGTCTGACCCACAAGGACTTGGAAGGAATACTGGGAACCCGAACCAGAGTGGCTGAGGTGTTGAACCGGCGCCGTGGACTGTCGATCAACATGATCCGCCGTTTGCACGAGAAGCTGGGTATCTCCGCCGAGGTTCTGATCCGTCCGATTCAGACCAATAGAGCTGCCTAATGAAAAAATGATAAGAATTCCCTTTTCGGGTTCGGCCATTGAGACTCCAAGAATTCTGGCGGCGACCGCGCTCCAGCCCCTACTGGGACCCCCAAGCAGCTAGCGGGGGGAGCCGACTCGCCAAGGAACCCCATTGCTACCAGGCAGTATCCGATAAGGGGCTTTATGTCAACCTGCGGGGCGGCTTCCAGACAGACCTCTCTGCCGGGCGAGGCAGGGATGGACATTTTCTCGACCTTAGGGAAGGTTTTTAAATTAACTGGCTGTAGGAGGGGTCAAAGGTAATCTGTTTCTCCGGGGGTCCTCGATCCGGCGGGGCATGTGATTCTTCCCACAGGCCCAGGTGTTGAAGAATTTTTTTGATGACCGCACCCCGGTCGATGAAGCTAATGATTTTCATTTCGCCGGAGCATTTGGGGCAAACCAGAGGATCTGTTTCGTAGACCTTTTGGATGAAGTAAGACCAGCGCTTTTTTAACTCCTTAGAGACGGGTGGAGCGGGTACTTCCGTGACCTCGGTCAATTCTTCTTCGACTTTCTCCTTTTTTCTCTTTCCCCTTGAGACGTTACTGTAGGCGCCATAGTAACGGACCAACTGTTCGCCTTTATCGGGAATGTGGGCGGTGATTTCTGCGATCCAGTCCAGGACAGGAAAGACGGCAAAGTTTCTCTTGAGGTTAGGGTTCATCTTGGAGCGGTAGAGCACTATCTGGGTATCTTCCCGGTAGGTCATCTTTTGCTGAGAGAACGGGGAGCGGAGGATATACTGGGCCAGACTCTCCCGTCCATGACTGTCGTGACTTTGGATCTTGACTTGATTATGAATATTGAAGCCGGAGTTTTTCCAGGAGAGGAGCTTGCCGACCAGTTCCCTGCTGATCTTCTTTTCCCTGAGCAGCATCTTAAAGACCTTGTGGCGGAAGAGGTTTTCCAGTTTCTTTACGTCTATTTCCGGAAGGACGTGAAACCACCCGTTAGGCATGAAGCAGCCGTCGGTGACGAGGCAATGGAGGTGGGGATGGAAGTTGACCAGATCACCGAAGCTCTGGATCGAGATCACGGCGCCCGGTACGCCTTCCGGCCTGTTCAGGGTCGTGCGGAAAAACTCTTTCAGGCTTTGATAGGCGCACTGGCTGAGCTTGCCCAGGAGTTTTCGATCGAATCGAAAATAGGGCCTCAGCATCTTGGGTATAGTGAAGACATACTGCCTATGGGGTAAGGGGTACAAGATTTAAAAGGGTCTGTTGCAGAAATGCCTGGCGTGAATCCTGGATCTAGCGGCGCTATTCGACCAAAAAGCGGATGGCGTCGCTCTGCCAAGATTGTCTAGAGTGAAAGGTAGAGCCCGCCAGCCAGAGTGATGACCCCACCAACTGATTTTTAGCTTGTCGCTTGAGTTAGCATGCCGATGTGGGCTACTATAGCTATACTTATAGCTACGAACAGGAGAGCCCCTTATGAAGACGGTACAAATGACCTTGGATGAAAACCTCGTAAAGGCCGTGGACAGTGCTGCTAAGAAATTAGGGACAACGCGATCCGCCTTTACCAGGGAAGCCTTGCGTTCTGCCCTTAAAGAAGTCCGCGTAAGGGACCAGGAGTCCAAGCATCGGGAAGGCTACAAGCGTAAGCCGGTTAAGCACGGCGAGTTCAGTGACTGGGAATCGGAACACGTCTGGGGTGATTGATGAAGAGGGGTGAGGTCAGATGGTACGTGTTTTCCCGACCCGACAAGAAACGGCCGGTTCTGATTCTGACCAGAGATTCGGCGCTGGAATTCCTAGGAGAAGTGACCGTTGCCCCGATCACGTCAACCATTCGCGATATTCCATCCGAAGTTTTGCTGACCAACGCAGACGGCATGACCAGAGATTGCGCAGTCAATCTTGACCACCTTCAAACCGTTTCGAAAGGAAAAATCGGCTCGCTAATCACAACGCTGAGCGCCGGCAAGATGCAACTAATGCGATCGAGCCTACTCTTCGCTCTGGGATTTTAGGGACACCAGACCTCACATTATTCCACCACGCTGATCAGCCTACTCATCCGGTAGCCAGCTAGAGAAATGAAGCAAAACAAGAAATCCAAGAGCGTTCGGCTAACGATCCGTACCCTGAGGGCTGGTTGGCACGACAAGGACGAGGTCATTCTTCATGCAGCCTTCCAGCTATTGGCCGATTTCATGGAACAAGAATCTCCGGACAAGCATATCGATTGGAGCCACGACGCCGTCCATCGACGGGCCTGGAAGGAGATCCGCGACCTCTACCAATGGTGGACGAGGAAAAGGCCGAGCAGACGCACTCCATTAGAGATCAAAAAAATCACCAAGCCGCCTCTTCGGTTTGAGAAGGTAGCGGGCACGGAATTCCGCAGGATGGTGACACCAGACAAGACGAGGTACAGAGCGTATTATCGGGCGCTCAGGCAGCATACTCGCTTAGAACAGAAATGGCACATTGAGGATCAGCGAAACCTTCATCGCCTCATAAATATCCGGGAGTTCCTGTGGACATGAAATCATTCATGGGGCAAGTCTCCTGGATACCTCAATATTCGAGGAGTAAGGCTTGCTTTGCCAAATGATAAGAATTCCCTTTTCGGGTTCGGCCATTGAGACTCCAAGAATTCTGGCGGCGACCGCGCGCCAGCCCCTATTGGAACCCCCAAGCAGCTAGCGGGGGGAGCCGACTCGCCAAGGAACCCCATTGCTACCGGGCAGTATCCAATAAGGTGCGTTATGTCAACCGGGGGCCGGCGTTCGGGCAGTTCTCTCTGCCGAGCGAGGCAGACCTGGACATTGCCCCGCGACAGTTGAGATGCGGACTTACAATCTTATGCGTCACTAGGTAGCCTGGAGATCTTTAATGTAATCCTTGAAACCTGTCTCCATGCTGAACAGGGGCTCCCAGCCAAGAAACTCCTTGGCACGGGAGATCACCAGAGGCTGCTTAAGCGAGCGAGAAGGCTTTCCAGGAATGATTTCGACTTCAAGTTTGGGGAGCAGGCGCTTCGCCAGCGCTATTAGATCGTCGAATTTTGTCACCACGCCTGTCCCGATGTTGAAAATCGTTTTGGCCGGCATAGGAATTGTCGCGGCTAGTTCTATCGCACGGCCAGCATCCTTGAAGTAAACATACTCGAAATCTCTGGTTTGCTCGTGCGGAATTCGGATCATCCCTCCGTTCAGCCCTTTTTGAAGCAGATTTTGGATTATTTCTCCTCCGGAGGAACCCGCCCAAAAATGGCCTAGGCCATATACGTTGGCCAAACGGAGCACGATGAGTTCAAATCCAAACAGGCGTTGATAGGCCTCCAACATGAGTTCCTTGGCTACCTTGGAGTTGCCGTAAGGAGCACCTTCCCCCCTGGGAAAGTCTTCATCTATCGGAGTAGAGCCCTCGCGCCTCCGGTCGTAGGTCCCGAAAGTGCTGATGTGAATCAGTCTCTTGACACCTGTCAGCCGGACGGCCTCCGCCACGTTGATAGTGCCCATCACGTTGATCTGCAGGCCGGTGTAAAGGGATTCTGCGACACGGGCACCGATGAGGCCTGCAGTGTGCACGACGGTATCTACCTGGTGCTCCTTCATTGCCTGAATCAGGGCGGGCAGGTCGCGGACATCTTTTTGAAGAACTGTGACTTGGGCCTCTCCTAGCTTCCTGCGCAGGAACTCTCCTCGAGGCTGAAAATCAAAAAAGACCAGGCGTTCGCCCCGCTTGAGGGCCAGTTGAGCGAACGACGTGCCCACAAGTCCTATTCCGGTGATCAGTGTAGTCATTTCTGCTCCTTTCGACTTTAATCTCTACGGGTTAATTCCCCGCAGCTTGCTGCGGGGTAGTTCATTCGGAAACCGGAGAAAAATGGCTCCTTGGGTGAAACAGTAGAGGACAGTTATGGCTTCTGTCAAGTTTGCGCGGGGTGTTTGCTCATTGATGTTCCCGCTTTTGACGCTTATGTCGAGCGCAACGAGGTTGGTTATGAGTTTGGCTATGGTCGGGGATTGAAACCCTTCGAAGAGGGGGGTCAGTTCTTAACGGTCAGCCGACGGACGATGCCGTATTTCTTCAGCTTACGATAGAGTGTGGCCTTCGAGATACCGAGCTGCCGAGCTGCCTCCTCAGCATCTGCTCCGTATTTGGAAAGGGCCTCTACGATAGTCATTCGTTCCAGCTCCTCCAAAGGCATGATGGGTACTCTCCCATCGGAGGCAGCAGAGGCTTTCGGATGCCCGGAGGCAGCGCTGGTATGGTCCCGTTTGCCTCTGATATCTTCAGGAAGGGACTCTGGCTCAATCACGTCCCCCGGCGTTAAGATCGCGACCCGCTCCATTGCATTGCGTAGCTCACGCACATTACCAGGCCAGTCATGGTCCATAAGCAGTTGCCCTGTCGCTTGTGAAAGACGTTTTTCCGTGCCCTGCCCTCTACGGGGTGTAATCATGTCGAGAAAGTGCTTCGCAAGAGGGAGGATGTCCTCCGGACGTTCCGCCAAGCGTGGGAGCTTGAGGGTGAAAGTATTGATTCGGTAATAGAGGTCCCTGCGGAAGAGTCCCACCTCTATCTTTTCCTGGAGGTTTTGATTGGTGGCTGCCACTATCCGGACATCCACCGGGATATTCCGGTGACCGCCTACTCGTTCGACCATCCCCTTCTCCAGCACCCGCAAGATCTTGGCCTGGGTGCTCAAAGGCATATCCCCTATTTCGTCAAGGAAGGCTGTCCCCTTGTCCGCCAACTCGAATTTTCCGATTCTCTTTTCCGTTGCTCCCGTAAAGGAGCCTTTCTCGTGTCCGAAGAGCTCGCTTTCGAGCAGGGTCTCTGGAATGGCTGCACAGTTGATGGCCACATATGGAGTCGTGTAACGCCGTCCCGAGTAATGGAGCAACCATGCAATGAATTCTTTTCCAGTCCCGTTTTCTCCCTGGATCAGGACAGTGGAGGAGTCGTCTTTGATGATGTCCACCAGAGAGATAACGTCTATCATCGCTTGGTTGTTGCTCTTGATCCAGAGCAGGTCTTTTCCAGGCAAGACCTCGGCACGCAGCTCTGGCAAGAGTTCTTTCAACCTGTTTAGGAGGCGAGCCAGATCCACGTTCTCAACCCCTGTCAGCGGCAAATAATTCGAAGGTATTTCACTCTGACCTTGTTTATAATCTCCAGCAGTCGGACCGTTGCCAAAAACAACAAAGGGAAGTTGCGGCTTTATCCTGTGAATTTTTTCTACCGTGTTCGTCGGATTTCCAAGGAGGACCTCTTCCATGAGTACCGCTGCGTAAGGATTGGTGGTCAGGACCGTAAGGGCTTCGCTGCACGATGGAACATGATCCGTTTTTATGCCCAGGTCCGTTAAGGCAGCAAAAAGGTGGTGGTACTTACCTGAATTAGAGATGGCGAGGATGGTGCTTAGCATGAACCTAGTATCTCATTTCCGAGTCTCATAATTCAATGAGTGTATCAACTAAAGGGTAAAATGGAAGCAAGAATGTATTCCTCTAACTAAATACTCTGGTAAAACAATAAGTTACATCTATTAAACGGATTCGGTAATGTGCGACAATTACCAAGCCACTTTGTCGCAATCTTATAAGAAGCCAGTATAAAACTCAACAGGGAGTCTTAAGGGGTTACTTAGGGATTACCGAGAAACTTGGGCTCTGTTCCTTTATTTTGGAAGGCGGTCCAGTCGGATCCGGGTGTCCCACAAGACCGGGTCACTTTCTACACTCGGGCAGTAAGCGTCGACCTGAAGCTGGGTTGCGCATCCAGGGCAATAATATTCATGGTACTGAGCCTCGTAGCGCTCACCTGAGGGGAGGGGAGACGGCATGAAATCATTAAGCTCAACGACGCGACGTAAGGCATAAGGTTTATAGTTCTCCTCTGCATTGCAGAAGAGATAGCCGCAGCGCCTGCAACAGATGACAAAGTCCTTCCCATCAGAGGCAATTTCCAGAACATCGTGAAAGTTCAGAACCGCGCGCCAGGTCTTCGCAGCTTTTGTCTGGGCGTTACCTGCCCCTCTTTTAACAGCCGATCCCTGATTCTTCCGATTGACCCGGAGTCGCTCACGTGCGGCCTTTGTTTCCTCTGGGTTCACTCGCACCCCGTCTGGGTCAAAGACGACGCCGTAGATTTTTTCTGCTATCCTGCGTGAGACCTCCTGTCGGCGATAATCGAGCAGGACCGCCTCAGGTTCCCTTTCGAGTGGGTCCCCAAACCCACCACCACCTGCCACATAATCTGTCACTAGGGTCCCGCTGGGCAGAGGCACACGTTCTGGAACCTGCTTGGGGTGAAGGATCTCTCCCCAGTCTCCCCGCTGAATAGCCTCACGATCTGTCGGCATTTCTCCCCGCCGGACCCTCTCGAGCAAATCCGCTGGGCCTTTCACCATAACCCTCAGGGTCCCTGTTCCGGTCGGGTAACCTCCGTAGAGACCAAAGCCTCCCTGGGCGACACCACCGTAGGGCTTGTAGTCGGTGGAACAATCTTCAGAGCCGTAGACCAGAAAAATGCGTCTGCTCCCGAGCCCACCCCGAAATCGGCCGAAACGCACCGAAGAAAACCGAAACGGGAATGGCATGTTTTACCTGGTCAGAGGCCATTTTTCAGTTGTGGGCGTTGACGGACTCGAACCGCCGACCCCTGCCTTGTAAGGGCTTATCGGGGGTTTGGCTGACCTGGCCAAATCCGCAGAATGTGCATTCTACCAGGGGTTATGTGTCGCAACGCCTCGCATCGTTTCTCGTTGTTTTGCGTTCTCATGTGGTCGCGGTGTGGTCGTGGCATGACGTCGCAAAGACAACCGCCTTGGACC
>JACZXR010000222.1 GCA_022571535.1 Deltaproteobacteria bacterium
GCCCTAAAATAAACTATGGCAGGTCTGTAGAAAAACAGGTTGCAGCGGAGTAGTAGGTTTGAATATGTAAATGTTTGCTAGCTACTGAAGCTAGGATTCCTAATTTATTTACAAGCCTTACCCCTTCCCTGTTAGGCCAGCTCCATGGGAATGATCTTGGGGTCACCCATTAGCAGGCACCCATTAGCAGGCAGGTCAAGAAGCACAGACGTTTCCCGTGAAAAGAATTTTCTTCTTTCCCTCTTTTCTTTTTCGCACAGTGCGTGATCTTTCGGTAACGCGCCCCTGTTTTCTTTTCATGCGGTGTCGGACGCTGGTCCGCACCAGTCACCCATCAGGATCAAGGCATTGGAAGATTTCTAAAAGAGAATTCTTCCCGCCCCTGGCAAGTCTACTTGCCCCAGAAAACTGTCGGTACCAATAAGGGGTCAAGTCTGCTCTTGAATGCAGCCTGTAATGGCAGTGCTCCAGCCGGTGCGAGTCCGGCCACAGTGTCCGTCCGGTGATGCTGTGTAGTCATACCCGACTCCGGAGGCGAGCGATCACCTCTGGGGCAAGCTCGGGTGTAAACGTCCTCGGCGGCCAACGCTTGGGCGTTAGGTCGGACCGATCCAGGAGGGCTAGCAACTCTGCGGGCCGCAGCATAAAGCGAACATTGCAGCGTCGTTAAGACTCCCCCGACCGAAATCGGTGTCGGGATAGATGCAGGAGCCGACCCACTTCAAGAATGGGGAAGGCCACTGGGGCTGGGGAAAGACTGGACACATGCCCCCCGCCCTTCTGCCGGCGTAGGGATGGCGGCACGTGGGGAAGGAGTGCTGACCGAAAGCAGGGAAGGTCTCGGGGGCAGCCCAGACCAGGTCGTCGGGCAAAGACCCGCCGTATAACCAGAAGTGGGAAATCGGAGGGAGTCGTCGAGACTGGCGGATTGGGTCGTAAGAGCGATGAGGAAAGGGACAACACAACCCTTTTGGAGCAAAGGACCCGTGGGCCGAGGTGGTCGTCCATCCAGCCTGAGGCTGGTGGTGTTGATAATGCCCACCGTTGAGGCAAGAGGGCATGAGGACGACGAAGGCTCTATCAAACCGCGAGCCGTGTGGGAGTATGCGGACGTGGCGCTTAATCTTATACGGTTGTCGGGAAGGGTAGGGTTGATCGTAAGACGCCTCAGCTTGAAGCCGTACTGGGGAAAACCCGACGTACGGAATTTTAGAGAGGGCGCAGGAAACGTGGGCTAGGGCCGGACTAGGAACCCGCTTCGCAATCGAAAGAGTGAAGATCGGAAACTCCCGACCTCAGGTTGTGCGCGCCTGTGCTCTACTCGACCTTATTATAGAAAAGGGGGTTGAAAAAAGGTCAAATCTTTTGTTGATAATTTCTCCCCGACCGCCGTGTGCTTGTTTTGAAAGGGGGGTTGGTGCCGGAGGGGGGAGTCGAACCCCCACAGGGTTTCCCCTACTGGATTTTGAGTCCAGCGCGTCTACCAGTTTCACCACTCCGGCGTTGAATTAATTCAATAGCTTACCGCTTTGGACTCGTCAACCCCGATCCGACAAAAAGCATGAATCAAAAATTTCGTCTCACGCTTCCCGCTTCAAGGGGAGAGGGAAAGGAGGCGATGATAAACGGGGTACCTCATCTTAAGACTCACGAACATTGTCGGATCGGGGTCAACCCGTTTATCCCGGAGAGACCTGTGCGGGTACTTTCTCACGCATGGTCACGAACTCTTCGGCTGCAGTCGGGTGGATGCCGATGGTCGCATCGAACTGTGCCTTGGTGGCTCCGCATGTCAAAGCCACGGCTAGTCCCTGGATGATCTCGCCGGCATCAGGACCTACCATATGACAGCCGACCACACGGTCTGTGGCCCGGTCGACAACGAGCTTCATCATGGTCAGCTCGTCCCGGCCGGTCAACGTGTGTTTCAGGGCTCTAAAGGTTGCTTTATAAACTTCGATTTCACCGTATCGCTCACGGGCCTCGGCCTCGGTGAGACCTACTGTGCCGACACTTGGCTGACTAAAGACGGCCGAAGGGACGTTGGCATGATTCGGCTTCATCGGGTTGTTGTGGAACAGGGTTTCAGCCACGGCCCGGCCTTCGGCGATGGCGACCGGCGTTAGATTGAGGCGGTCTGTGCAATCCCCAATTGCGTAGATGCTGGGAACCGTCGAGCGTGAATAGTCATCCACCACAACGGCGCCCTTTCTATTCAACTCGACGGCCACATTGTCCAGACCCAGAGAGCGGGTATTAGGTGATCGCCCCGTCGCAAACATGATCAAATCGGCCTCCACACTGACCCCTCCTGTAAGGGTCGCACGTATGCCATCGTTAACTTTTTCGATCTTTTCGACATTGGTATTGAACCGTAATTCAATCCCTTTTTTTCTCATCTCTACCGCAAGTGTTTTGCGCACATCATCGTCGAAGCCGCGCAGGAACAGAGGACCCCGATATATCTGCGTGACCTGTGTTCCAAGACCGTGGAAGATACCGGCGAACTCGGTTCCGATGTAGCCGCCGCCTACGATGATGATGCGGTTAGGGAGGGTTGGGAGGAAAAATGCCTCGTTAGAGGTGATGGCATGCTTGGAACCCGGGACCTCAGGCGCTATGGGCCAGCCACCTGTGGCGACCAGAATGTGGTCAGCAGTGTACTGCTTTTGGCCGACGAAGACTGTGTGTGGATCGAGAATATTGGCATGGCCATCGAGAATGGTGGCACCGGACTGTTCGAGTAGTCGCCGGTAAACGCCGTTTAGCCGCTCGATTTCGGCATTCTTATTGGTTATCAGCTTTCTCCAGTCCACATGCCTCTCTCCCACACTCCAGCCAAAGCCGGCCGCGTCCTCGAAATCTTCGCTGAAATGAGCCGCGTAGACCAGAAGCTTCTTCGGGATACAGCCAACGTTGACACAGGTACCGCCCAGGTAGCGTTCCTCGGCAATCGCAACCTTGGCGCCGAAGGAAGCAGAGAGGCGACTTGCGCGCACGCCACCCGAGCCGGCCCCGATGGTGAACAGATCATATTCGTACTTGGCCATCTTCAGTCAGCCTTCCTTGTTCGTTCTATTGTGCCCATGATAATAAGCGTTTTCTGTTTCCTCAATGGGGTTCGATTGAAAGAGGTGAGTGAGAGGGCGGCATTTTGAGTAGAATTCGAGTCTCAACGATATGGTGCAGGCGGAGGGATGGATTATAGATGGTCTGCTCAAAAAAGAATTCGCCAGCAATCTGCTATTGAGCTGACCCCGCTGAGTGCAGGAATTTTGATGTGATCGAGCTGTTGGCGATTGGCCTGGGGCAGGATACAGTCTTTAAATCCCAGCTTTCCCGCCTCCTTGACGCGTGCCTCGGCCTGGGCAATGGCGCGGACTTCTCCCGCCAGGCCGACCTCACCGAAGAGGATCGTGGATGGATCGACCGGCTTGTCCATCGAGCTCGAACCAACTGCAACAGCCACCCCCAGATCCACCGCAGGTTCGGATACGTGGACCCCTCCGGCCACGTTCACGAAGATGTCCTGATTGAAGAGATGGAGACCCATTTTCTTCTCAAGAATGGCCACGATCAGGGCCACACGATTGTGGTCGACGCCTATGGTGGTGCGTCGAGGGATAGCCAGAAAAGAGCGGCTCACCAGCGCCTGAATCTCCACCAAAATAGGGCGTGTCCCCTCGATGCTAGATACGACCACCGATCCTGAGGCCTGAAGGGGTCTCTCTGCGATAAAAATCTCCGAAGGATTCGTCACCTCTCTGAGCCCGGCCTCCTTCATCTCAAAAACACCGATCTCGTTGGTGGAGCCGAATCGGTTCTTCACCGCCCTCAAGATACGAAAGTTGTAACCCCTCTCTCCCTCGAAGTAGAGCACCGTGTCGACCATATGCTCGAGGACCCTGGGGCCTGCTATCGCTCCGTCCTTGGTTACATGGCCGATCAGAAAAGTGCAGAGCCCGGTTTTCTTGGAAAGGGAGATCAGGGAGCTTGTACTCTCTCTGACCTGACCTATGCTTCCGGCTGCCGAGGGGAGAGAGGTAGTAAAGATGGTCTGAATTGAATCAACCACCAGGGCCGCTGGTTTTACTTTTTTTACCTGCTCAATGATCCTCTCGAGTGACGTTTCGCTGAGGACATGAAGGTTGGGGGAGGTAATTGCGAGCCTCTGCCCCCGCATTTTTATCTGTCGCTGTGACTCTTCTCCGGAGACGTAGAGGCACCGGAGTCCTGATCGGCTCAGGCCGTCAAGGACCTGCAGGAGCAGCGTTGATTTTCCTATCCCCGGATCTCCCCCGGTGAGCACTACCGAGCCTTTGACCAACCCTCCACCCAGGACCCGGTCGAACTCACCGATGCCGCAAAGGGCCCTTCCTTCTTCCTCGGTTGGAATCTGCTCGATTGGGGATGGCTCTTCTTTTGTTCCCAGACTGGCATTTTCGCGACGATGAAGGGGGCTTTCGATTCTCTCCTCGACCTGCGAATTCCATTGATGACAGTCCGGACACCTGCCGAGCCACTTGGGTGACTGATGGCCGCAACTCTGACAAACGTAAGTGACTCTCTCTCTGGGCACTGGAAATCGTTAAAACGGCAACGGGGGAATACTAACCCCGATCCGAAATTAATCAGTCAAAGAAATCTTCCCTGATGAGCATCAGACCGCGACAAATACCTGTTTCAAGCATGAATTAGCAACTCACCTTTAGTGTAGTTGTAGACCGACGATCAAAATGCCGGTAACTGGTGTCCTAAGCCGCTCAACACCAGAAATGCCTCGATTATTTTTTCGGATCGGGGTCAACTGCGGGAAGGCATCTCCTCGCCCATGGGTTCTCCGTTTACCCTGTACCACAGAACGCCTTG
>JACZXR010000223.1 GCA_022571535.1 Deltaproteobacteria bacterium
GAAAGATTCGGCGTCGCTCACTACAACGACTTAACACATGATAAAGCGCCTAGATATTTTACCGGTAAGGGATAGGTCATGGGGAGACTCTCTACGGAAACAGGCAGGAAAAGTTAAAGGTTGCTGACTCTTTTTCCCTGCAGAATCGCATATATGATTCTGCTGAAAAACCCCCTATCCTCGAAAATTGGGGAGATCGAAAATGATTAGTCAAGCTCAGAAAATTGATTGTAGGGCATTTGTGGGCGAAAAATATTTTCGTTTTTTCCGAAACAAACTTTTTCAGCAGAATCATATATCACGCCTGACCACACACACGGAAGACATTTCGCGCCCAAATGCGAGAAGACGGTCGGGACTCAAACCAGATCAGTTCTTGGGTACGTACGTGGTGAGACCCTCCACGGACGAGAGGTCCTCTTCGCGTCCTCTCAACTCGATCACGTTGCGGTCAGGATCGCGCACGAAAATAGACACGTGCCCACTTCTGTCGAACGAGACCGGGCCTTGTGTGATCCGAATACCGTTCTCCTTGAGCACCTCGATCGTCCCCTTGATCGAACCGACGCGGAGTGCGAGGTGAGTATACCCAGGATACTTATCGCCAACGTCCATGAGAATGTTCTTGCCATCGTTGTCATTGTTGGCGTTGTAGATGAGATTGATCTCGACGTCTAACTTGGTCCTGATGATCACGACATCGTCATTGGTGGCCTTGTCGTGAAGCTTGAAGCCAAGAATTTTGTAGAAATTCAAAGCACGGTCCACGTCGGCTACCCGAATACCGATGTGATCCACTTTTTCGATGTCGATCATTCCGCAAATCCCCTTATCCCTAAAACTGATAGACAACCCTTAGCCGATCCGCAGTGTAAAGGGCATGCTTCCAAAGAGAGCGCTTGCACTCAAGAGCAAGCGCCATGCCCTTAGGCACTCTACTGCTCGGGCAAACTAGTTTCCATCCCTCATTCTGGAGGCGACAATATCCGACAACAAGCAGTTATGTCAACCTGGCCTAGGGGCCGAGTCTTCACTACAGACAGGAAATGTTAAATGCAAAGCCCTACCTCCCCTTTCTTAAAGGGATTGAACAAACTTTTTCCAACCAACAACCGTAGACTTGATCACTTTATAAGTTGCTATCTTGCAAGCCTGACCCACTTTTCTCTCGGAGCTGCAGGAGAAATTTGCCACCTCGTATCGGCCGGACGGCGGCGAATGTGAATTGGAGATCTTTCCAGGTTGCGAGCATCAATGGGTCCGCAAACCTGAGCCGCAGACGGATCGCGCCATCGAGATAATCAAGACTTTCATTGCACGGCGGCTAAAGGCGCTGCGGCAGGCTGCATAAGCGTGTCATTTAGGTCGGATCAGTTTTTCAGCTTACGGAAAGACTGCAAAAAAGTTTTCCAACACCGTCGTGAGGTAAACTGGCGTCTCGATCATGGGGTAGTGGTCGGAGTTCGGAATTAATTCAATCCGTGCATGCGGGTACAGCTGCGGAAACGCTGCCCGCACAAAATCCTCGCGCACGCCGCCGTCATGTTCACCCACAAGCACCAGCATCGGCGCTTTTATAGATTTCGCTTCGCCTCCGAAATCCGTTTTAGCAAATGCATTGAGATAATCGGCGAACGCCTTGGGCGTCGTTGTCTCCCGAGCGCGCCGAATAATCCAATCGACAAACACCGAGGATAGCCGGTTACCAAGCGACTCACTGACTACTTGCCGGGAGCACTCGATATCATCGACAGCCCTTTCGAAGACCGCGTAAACCTCATCTGGGAACGGCACGCCGGTAGCCGGGACGGGTGTAATACATACCACCGCCGCCACACGATCTGGAGCGTCGACAGCCACGCGCTGCGCCGCTATCCCTCCCATGGAGTGGCCGACGACACTGAATTTCTCCCATCCTAAATGGTCCGAGAGCGCAATGGCGTTATGCGAAATCTCTTTCATCGAGTGTTCACCCTCGATAAAACGTGATTTGCCATAGCCTCGGAAATCCAAAAACGCGTAGGTGAAACGATCCGTATCGAGGCAAGGAAACATCGGTGAAAACACCAAATGATCACCGTACCAACCGTGCAATACGATAATTCGTTGCGGACCCGTACCGATAACCGAGTGTCCAATTACCATCCTACCCCAAATCCGTTCTTGAAAAAGCAGGCCAGACCACCTTGCCCTCTATTTCCTAATTAATTGCCACATGCTCCGGAAGACCACCGGCAAACGAAACAAGATCCAGGTGAGACAACCCGCACCAATGTATAATAAAAGATTTCTCCCCTCTTCCTGTGCAGTTGGCTGGTCAGATGCTTTCAGCATGGTGTTCCCCGCAATTAAGAACCAGACAACAATCCTAGCTGTTGCCATAGCCAATTTTCTCGAGTGCCACCAACCTGAATAACCAGCCGTAGTTAACAGTTCGGGATGCAGCCAACAGACAAATCCAGCCACCACTAAAATGAGGATAAGGTGTTCCCAGTTGCGTAACCCGAAAATATATCTTGTTCCTGCCGCGAAAATCTTCCCATAGCCTAACAAAAGGCGGATACGCATGGATGGGACTGGCGTCAGGCTAGTGAAAACATAAGATCAAAAGTATGTGTCGGACTGCCGCTTAAGTTGGCAGGACATCTCTCCCTTTAGGTGTCTGCACGTCAAAGGCGTTGAGAGAGCACGCCAGTCCAACATAGCCCCCTATGATGCCCGTCAGTTCTGCTATCCGGGCATCACCCAGGTGATTGTGCAGGGCTTGAAAGGTGGGCTCCGTAATCCGGTGTGGGGGTCTCAGGAGCTCCTGGACATACTTCACGAACGATGCCTCCTGATCGGTCAGCCCCTTGGGCGCCTTACCGTCGCGGATAGCGACGATCGCCTCATCCCTGACCCCGGCGTCGCGGGCCTGTTTCTCGTGGGCTGCCCACTCGAACACACAGTCAAACTCCCGGGCCACGGTGCAAATGACCAGCTCCTTCTGCTCCTTGGGGAAGTCTGAGGAGTAGAGGGAGTAGGCCAAAAGATGCGCCGTGCGCGCCGCCAGATCCGGACAGTGAAGCAGATAGATATACGGTCCCCCAATTCTGTTCCGGCTGGCCATGATGGAGTCGTAGTGCTGTCTTTGATCTTCGGGCAGCTGTTCTCGTTTGGTGATTTCCGGTATTCTCGGCATCCTTAAAGCCCCTTTCTATGAACTACCCCGCAACAAACTGCGGGGAATTAACCCGTAGAGATTAAACTCCTACATAGAGAAGCTTAGTCTGTCGTTTTGCATTTTCAGATGGAGCGAAATCAAGCCAGCATGACGTTGACGGCAATCTCCTCTTATTTCTCCCATTTGACCTCACATCATCCTTGAAGCCATATTAATGCTGGGAGAGACTCTAATTTGCTAATTTGGATTGGCGAATATCACTGCGGGATGCGTGTCAACTGCTCCAGTCCTACCCCATCTTCCGTAACATCGCCTGACACCCCGCCCTCTCTGCCGATAGCTTCTGTGTAAACTCAGCTCCGGTAGCCAATAGGGCACCCCATCAGGTC
Source organism: Deltaproteobacteria bacterium (assembly GCA_022571535.1). Classification (GTDB taxonomy): domain Bacteria; phylum Desulfobacterota; class Binatia; order UBA9968; family CAXXLF01; genus JACZXR01. The sequence goes on from JACZXR010000223.1 coordinate 3,553, forward strand.
GCCCACATACTTCAGAGTGGTTGAGGTGTAAAAGCGGGCCACCAAATAGATGCGGAGAACCGCTGAAGGACAGAAGATTAACTACTTCCTCACAAGGTATTTGCTTGCTGAGGGAACCGGGTCGGGGTCATCCGCCACCCTCGGGTCAGGCTGAGTGTCTAGCCCGATCTGGATATTGATACCATTGGGGTCGTGAAAGTAGAACGTCTTGCCGTAGGGCCGCTCGAAAATGGCCGTCACTTTAATGCCATGGTCACGCAGGCGGCGATAAGATCCATCGAACTCCTCTGCTGTCTCCACGTGAATAGCAATATGGTCTAGGTGTTGTGCTGAACCCTCTTCAGGCGGACGCTGACCGTCGAAGAAGACCAGGCGGTTGCGCTCTCCAGCGCCAAAGACGTAACGCCGAGCAGTGTCCCCTCCTTCGCTTCCCCGCATAGTCTGCAGCAGTGGAAGACCTAAAATCCCGCTATAGAACTGGACCGTCGCCTCCATGTCGTGTGTTCTCAATGCTGTGTGGTCGACCCGGGATGTCTCGAACATGGATTACCTCCTTTCCTTTTTGCAAATTAACGAATTTCTGTTCCACACCACAGCCTCCATGCGTTTACTAGTCCAAGCATTCTCCCACCGCTCAATCAGGGCTGTCAACCAACTATACCCTAGCTGAAGTAAAAGGCGAATCGGCAGGTAGAGGTAAAGAGCCACAACAAGGTTGAATTTGGTCATGAAGCTGCAAACGGCGGATACAGCCAAGGATTGGCCTAAGGTGATTGAGCCTGTCCTCTAATCTACCCTTTGATAGGCGGCAGGCCGAGAGAGCCGGTGCCCTGCTTTGATCCCTCGGTCCATCGGCCTATGCCTTCTTTCCCATCTGTCAAGCCCGGCACCGTCGCGCCTACAAGGCGAAGTAATTCAACCTATCAACAACGTCCCCAACGACAACGTCCCCAACGACAAATATTTTTTTCCGTCCACATCAAAAAGGTAGGCCGCACGCCCTCTCTTGATGAACCGCGGGGACTCCCCCTACGGCACTCCAGGACCGTACCGAACTGTTCACGCCACCAGGGATTCTTACGCGCGAACGTGCCATGAGATTCTCTGACTTGCTTCTAGCCATTTGTGAAGAGTTTCGTAACATTCGATACAATCGGTGTCAACGGTACAAAAATCTCGTGAAAAACTTTTTATAGTATTTTTTTCTTGCAATAAATATTGAAAACGACTATGAAGTGTTCTTCTTAAACGTTCTTCCAGAGAGATAATCAAGTCTGAGTTTCTTTTGTGCAAATGTGCGCAACCCAAAAATGC
>JACZXR010000224.1 GCA_022571535.1 Deltaproteobacteria bacterium
GGGTGGTCAAGGACATGAATGCCGCCATTGACCACATTGAGCGGTACGGATCACAACACACTGAAAGCATCATTACCTCGAACTACGCGGAGGCCAGGAAGTTTCTTGCAAGGGTTGACTCCTCGGCTGTATTGGTTAATGCGTCCACACGCTTCAACGATGGTGGAGAATTGGGTTTGGGCGCAGAGATTGGAATTAGCACGAGCAAGATCCACGCCTTTGGTCCTATGGGGTTGGAGGAGCTCACCACCACGAAGTTCGTGGTCTTCGGCGACGGCCAGATACGCGAATGAAGATCGGCCTCTTTGGCGGCACCTTTGATCCGATACACTGGGGTCACCTCCGCAGCGCTGAGGAGGTTCGAGAGACTTTTTCCCTGGACCGGGTTTATTTTATCCCTGCCTCTAACCCTCCGCACAAGAGGAGGAAGCCCACGACATCTGCTCGAGATCGATTTGAGATGGTGCGTTTGGCCATTGCTCGAAACTCCGGCTTTGGTGTGTCAGACGTAGAGCTCTTGCGCCGTGGAAAATCCTACTCCATTGATACGATCCGCTATTTTGCCCAAAGAAATTCGCCAGGACATTCTTTCTATTTCATCCTCGGTCTGGACGCCTTTAGCGAGATCGATTCCTGGAAGGATGTCCAGGATATTTTTCCTCTTTGCCACTTTATTGTAACATCTAGACCGGGAAGCGGAGACGGCATGTCTTACAGGACCATACCCGTTGCGGTACGCAGGGGATTTTGTTATGATCCGCGGGAAAAGGCATACCGTCACAGGGGCGGCAAATATCTCTTTTTTACCAGACTTACGGACATCGCCATTTCGGCCTCGGAGATCCGTAATCGCCTGAAGGGGGGAAAGTCTATCCGCTATCTGGTACCTCTGAATATCGAGACCTACATTAAGAAAAAGGGCCTGTACCGAAAGCACCAGGAGGGAAGATCACAAGATTGAGAGCGATGGGATCCTGGGAGAAGGCCCTTCTCCTTAGCCAATTTGCCCTGGAGAAAAAGGCCTATGATCTGGTTTTGATAGAGGTTCGCGAGGTCTCTTCTATCGCCGACTACTTCATCATCTGCTCCGGTCGTTCCGATCGGCAGGTTCAGAGCATCGCGCGGGGTCTTGACGAAAATCTTGGCAACATGGGAATTTCTCCCCTCTCCATCGAGGGGCTCACCCGCGGCCAATGGGTATTGATGGATTATTCCGATGTTATCGTTCATGTCTTTTATCAACCGGTGCGTGAGTTTTATGATCTCGAGGAGCTTTGGGCCCATGCCCCTCGGGTGGAGCTACCCGAGCCCTATTCGACCCTAGTCAATCAATTTCGCATTACGACCGAGTCCCTCAGCTAACCCCAGTCCGACAAAAACAATTAAACCCTATGCGAACCTGAGCTGATCTCCTATTGGGTCCGGGCAGAGTTTGTTTTATGACTTGGGAAAGGAGTGTGTCTGTTGCAAGATAGACGGCCACTCGTCCTTGTTATTTTGGACGGTTGGGGACTCAATCCCCGTACAGAGGGGAATGCCATTACCCAGTCCTCTACCCCCAACATGGACAACCTGGCGACACGTTTTCCCTCTTGCACGGTCTCCATCTCGGGGCTGGAGGTGGGCCTTCCAGAGGGGCAGATGGGGAACTCTGAAGTCGGGCACATGCACCTGGGTTGCGGTCGCATCATCTATCAGGACCTTACCGTGATTCACCGTGCCATCGAGGATCAAAGCTTTTTTTCTAATCCAGTTTTTCGTTCTGTCATAAAGACGGTGAAAAAAGGTGGGGGGAGACTCCATCTGATGGGTCTGTTGGGGGATGGGGGCGTTCACAGTCATCAGCTCCATATGGAGGCGCTCATAGAGCTGGCACGGAGAGAGAAGGTGAAAGAGATCTATCTCCATCTCTTTTTGGACGGCAGGGACACTGCCCCCACAAGCGGGGAGGGATTTTTAAGCGATCTCAGTGAGAAACTCAGGTCCTCCCATGAGGTCAAGATCGCGACCCTGAGTGGTCGTTACTATGCAATGGACCGGGATCAGAGGTGGGATAGGATAGAAAAATCCTTTCTGGCCCTCACCGAGGGGGTCGGGCCACGGGCACCTTCCGCCTTGGAGGCAGTTCGCAAATGTTATCGGGACGGAATTACGGATGAATTTGTTCCTCCCACCGTCGTCCAAGAGTGCTTCCGCCAGGGAATGGTGCGCGATGGAGATGCGGTGATTTTTTTCAACTTCAGGGCCGATCGGGCGCGACAATTAACCCGGTCCTTCACTGAGAAGGACTTTAGGGAATTTCCCCGCAGGCGCTCCATTCCCCTTTCTTCCTTTGTCACCATGACCCAATACGACGGGAACTTTGACGTTCAGGTGGCTTTTACATCCGAAATACCGAAAAACGTCCTCGGAGAGCTTGTGAGTAGAGAAGGAATTCATCAGCTACGCCTGGCGGAGACTGAAAAGTACGCCCATGTGACGTACTTTTTTAATGGCGGAGAGGAAGGAAAATTTCCTCTTGAGGATCGCATCCTCATTCCCTCAACCAAAGAGGTCTCCACCTACGATCAGAAACCGGCCATGAGTGCCTATGAGATCACGGAGACCTTCATCAAGCAGATTGCGGCGGATCGATATGGTCTGGTGGTCTTGAATTATGCCAATGCCGACATGGTAGGCCATACGGGACATTTCGAGGATACGGTTCGTGCCTGTGAGATAGTAGACGAGTGTGTGGGTAGGGTTGTCCAGGCAACCCTACGCGAAAAGGGTCGTATTATTATCACTGGTGACCATGGCAATGCGGAACAGATGGTCGATTATAAGACAGGTGATGTCCACACGGCTCATACGAGCAACCCGGTCCCTCTGATTCTGGTTGATGAAGAGATGAAATCTCGACACCTCAGTCCGGGAACGGCGATTGATGTCGCTCCCACCATTCTCAGGCTTTTGGAAATCCCTCAACCTCCAGAAATGAAAGGGTGTTGCCTGATCGGGGATGGGGGCTAGCTCAGGAGCGAATCCTTGGGTGCTTTTTTCCCTCTGCGTTTTGACTTGCTTTTAGACTGGTTTTACCCGCCACGCTGTCGCTTTTGTAAAGAGGTCATATTGGGTCAGGATGATAAGTGTTTTTGCGAAAGTTGCCGGGAAAAGATTCGCGTGGTTTCCCATCCGCTCTGCAGCAAGTGTGGCCAGCCTTTCTTGGATGCGAGTGGAGAGGATCATCTGTGCGGAGGGTGTCTGATCCGACCGCCTTCTTTTCTCACTGCGCGGGCGTGGGCGTGCTATCCCAGGGAGGAAATCGATATGCATCCCCTACGTCGTATCGTGCAGCAGTTCAAGTACGGGGGAAGAGTGTCCTTGGGAAGGCCCCTGGGGAGACTGATGGCCAGGGGCTGTTACGAGTTTTTCTGCGACTTGCCTTTGGATTGCATTGTCCCTGTCCCTCTCCATCCACGAAGGCTGCGCTGGAGGGGATTTAACCAGGCAGTTATCCTTGGTCGAGAAGTCAGCCGTTTGTGGGGGGTGCCCATGGATCCGTTCATCCTCTTAAGGTCGAGGGAAACCCCGCCCCAGACCCAACTCCCGGAGGGAGACAGAAGGAAAAATGTGCGGGGCGCATTTTCCCTGAAAACCGAAAAGTCAGTCCGAGGAAAAAGGCTCCTGCTCGTTGACGATGTCTACACTTCCGGGGCAACGGTCAAGGAGTGCAGCCGCACCCTGATTCGTGCCGGGGCAAAGGCGGTCTCCGTTCTGACGTTGGCTCGAACGGTATCCTGATCAGGGCAAAGAGCAAGGAGCAAAGCGCATAGAGCAAAGCGTAAGAACGACCGGGGACGGCAGACGGAGGACCGAAGCAAAGCGCATGGATCATGGCGTAAAAACGATTACTCGCGCGGAGACGCAAAGGGCGCCAAGAACAAACAAAAGTAGAAACCCGAAATCCGAAATTCGAAACAAATCCAAATGATTAAAATGCATCAAATTCCAAATAATCTCGCTTCAGATTTCGATTATTGGATTTGAGTGTTTCGGTTTGTTTGAGATTTCGAGCTTCGGAATTCGAATTTTAATTCGGGAGCATCTTGGCGCGATAAACCTTATTGAAGTTGTTCTGTTGAACATTTTAAATGTAAGAATCTAACTATTTCACAGGGCGCTCAGTGCTCCGCGGTCTCCGGTCATCGGTCATCGATCTCCGGTCAGTCAAAAGATAGGGGGTAGAGTACAGGGTGTGCGCGCTTTGCGCAGAGCGCCATGCGCCTTGCGCTGAGGGCAGGAAGCAGCAAGCAGTAAGCAGCAGGCAAAGAGCAGAGTGATGGGGACTGAGCGAGATAGTGTTAAATGGTGAGTGTTAAGGGGAAGAAAGGGTATAGGGGGTAGGGTGTAGGAAGTCTGAGACTGAATTAAAAAAACCGAGAGCTGAGAGCAACAGGCAGCAAGCAGATAGCAGGAAGCAGGAGGCAGAGTATAGGGTGTAAGGTAAAACGATGGTGAATGGGGACCAAGAGAGATGGGATAAGAGACATGCAGAATTCTGTGACGAGAGGGGTCCTTCTTCTTTTCTTGAGCGGATATTTCGCCACGGTCCTTGGCGAATTCCAACCGGGAAGGCCCTCGATATCGCCACAGGCAAGGGGAGACAGGCACAATTCCTGGCCGAAAGGGGCTTTGCCGTGGAAGGCATCGATATCTCTGAGGTTGCCTTGGCAGAGGCCCGAAGGCAGGCAGAAGAGAAGAGTCTCTCGATACTCTTTCGGCAAGCGGATCTGGATCGTTGTGATCTACCCGAGGCCGCATACGATCTTATCCTGAATTTCAATTATCTCCAGCGATCCCTGGTCCCGAAAATTAAA
>JACZXR010000225.1 GCA_022571535.1 Deltaproteobacteria bacterium
GGGATGACCATTGCCTAGCGCCTCCCGAATAGCCCCCACCGCCTGATGGGCATCGCGCTTGGGCCGGAATCCGTAGGAGCACTCCTCGAAGTCCGCCTCAAATATCGGCTCGATGACCATCTTTACGGCCATCTGGGCTACCCGGTCCCGTATGGTAGGTATCCCCAAGGGCCTCATCTTACCGTCACCCTTGGGAATATAGACCCGCCTGACCGCCTGGGGCCGGTAGGTCTTATCCTTTAGCTCCTGCCGAAGCTTTGAGAGAAATAAAGCTTCGCCCTCTCCCTCCTCTATGGACTGGAAAGTTACCCCGTCGATGCCCGGGGCTCCCCCATTGCTGCGAACCAACCGATAGGCATGTCGAAGGATATCCTCACGCCATACCTTGTCGTGCAGCACGTAGAAACGAAACCTCGGCTCCCTCTTGGCCTTGAGATACAGTCCCCGCTGGAGGTCTCTGATCTTCTCGGGTGTTTGAAGCCTCATGGCAATCACCCCCTCCTTCCCTCGTTAGGGAACTCAATGAAAGTAGGGTGCCTTCCCTCCTCCGGCATTACCCGGCCTCCTCGGTACTTCGCACCCCTCCGACTTCTCGCCCGCCTGACTCGGATTTCGGTTACCCTTATACCGAGCCATCGCGGCCATCACCCGCGACGAACGAGATCTCCCGCGTTACCCGATGCAGCTTCCCCCGCATGCCATCCCGACGACCCCGGAGAGTCCATCTGCTTTCTGTATCGGTTATCTCTACAGATGGCGGCGGCCTTCCCCACTCGACCACAGGGTCGGCACTCTCATTTTAAAGTCACGAGGCTCTATGGGTTCCCTGGTGGTACGGCCTGCGAGTTTGCAATCCTCCCTTATTAAGGAGTTTTCTCGATCCACTTAGCCTTGTGGGTCGCCCCACAAACCGGATCTTTGCTACCGGGGTGTACCGATAATTCCCCGGACCGGACTTTAACCGGTAAGTTGCACCGCTTCCGCGGCATACGGTCGAGTCTTCACTTTTTACATTTCGCTAATCCGAAAACTATCGAAGCACCCGCTCGCACCTTACAACGAATCCTCATCAGCAACCGAAGGTGTCAGATCTTGAATCTTGACTTATATATCTTGCTTCTTCACCAATATTCTCAGAGAAACCAAAAAATCAAAAGGCACCGGCGGCCTGGTTGGCCGACCCGATGCCCTTGTGAAAGTGCCGGGTATTATCCTTTTTTCAGATAACCCCTTAAGTGCCAAAATAAGCGTTGATTTAGTTTCTTTTGTTTATCTGCCTACTAACCGAACCGGAGAAAATCGACTATTACCTATACCTCATCTCCCCACTTATCGACAACCTTACTACACACCCCTACCGGCTTTCGGGAATTCCCGAAAGGCCGAAAAGGTTCAACTGAGCTTGCTCAAGGCTCCTACGGCCCTTTTCAAAGACCACAGAACATCCCTGATCTCTTTGATGGGTTTTACCCAATATCGAGTCCTTCCCCCCTCGGTTTCATAACGCACGACATCTGCCGTTCGGAGCTTGGCAAGATGGCCGCTAATGGTTTGAACGGACCGGCCTGTCATCTTCGCCAGCCTTGCAGGTGTCAACGGACCCTGTTGCATCAGGAGAACCACGATCCGGTAAACAACAGGGCTCCCAAGTAAGCGGCACAACCGCGACTCACGATACTTGCTCTCTTCCAAAATCTACCTCTCGCCTTTCGGGACTTCCCGAAAGGCCGAAATCCTTGCCATAGAGCCTGGATTCAAAGAGTCCGCAATCATTGGGTAGAGTAGAGGACAGACTACACCGCTTTTAGACCAACCCTCCTGCTTGTGCCGGGCACGGCAGACAGGTGGCTGTATGCCGTTTCCAGCTTCGTGCCCGTTTAATCCTAGGGGACATTGCTTCCTAATACTCTTTTCCCTCTCTGCGCCCCCTCATCGAGGCGCGCTTCCCGAGGCATCTCAACCAGTTGCCATAAAGCCCTTTCGGAAGCAACGTCCCCTAGGATGTCGATCTCCGCGAGCCGGTTGAGTATCGCCTGATTTGCCGTGATCTGCTCGCGCAAACGGACAAAGGCGCGAATCACGTAGACGCTCATCTGCACCGCGTGCCTACTACGCAGCACGTTTGCGGCCATCCGCGCGCCGTGTTCTGTGAAGGCCCACGGTCGAAATCGCGGGTCCCGTTGCTTTTGGGAACCGGTCACAATTTGTGATCGGTTGCTGGTATCCGTTTTTGGATTAACGATTCCCGTTCCTGAAGTCACAAACTGTGACCTCAAGTCGGTGGCCTCCGTCGCGGTCAACTGGAACGCGAAATCATCCGGGAAGCGGTGAGAGTTACGCCTCACGCCTTGGTTGAGAACCCTCGTACTCACGCCGCACAACCTCGCGAGGTCAGCGTCAAGAATGACACGGTGGCCCCGGATTGAGAGAATCAGCGGCCCCAGCCGTTCGTTTGCGAAGCGTTTTTTCTTGGCAGGCATGGCTTGAGCACATAGCGAACGAACAGGTCTCAACCTTTGACATCCTTCGTTCGTGTCCTCACAAAACAAAAATTCCGACTGGGAAGGACCAGGACGGGTTAAGGTAAAACGAATCGCAGATATAACCGGATCGAAGACCTCAGCCGAAGTTGGCGTAGTGAAATAGGGCAAAATCATTAAGAAGGCAACAGGCACGAGAAAACGGGGGAAGGGCCAAATCGTGGCTCGTTGTCCGAGGCCTTCTACGGCCAAAGACGCTGAAAATCAAAGGACAGCCGGGCTGGTGAGTGTCTTGTGCAGTGAAAAGTTGACGAAGGAGACATTTAAGGATAGGCTGTTTTCACTATGACGGCGATTGCTAAGAAGCTGGATGAGAAGCTGACCCGGTGGGCGCCGGAAACAGCTAAGAAAGTTGAGCAGCTCGTAGCTGAAATCATTGACTTAGCCGATCATGATGCGCTCGACCTAGCTCGTTCCCGCGAGGTCGAGCAGGAAGTGCTCGATATTATCGATGAGCCCAAAGCAGGGTGAAGTCTGGCTTGCGGACTTGGGTCTAGCCGCGAAGACTCGCCCTGTTGTTATTCTTTCCCGCAATGATCCTGAAGCGCCCCGTGCGCTCGTGACCTACATTCCGCCCACCACACAAGACCGCCGTACCCGTTACGAAATTGAGCTGGGTAACCTGAGGTTCTTAAAAGAAATATCAGTAGCAAATGTTCAAGGTATCGGCTCTATTCCCATGAGTCGCTTGCAGCGAAGACTCGGCTCACTTCCTACCGAAACTCTGGATAGGATTAAGCAGGCTGTCCGTTTCGCGTTGGACCTCTAATAGTTTTGATCCGGGCAAATAAAAGATAAAAAGGTCGGGAGTCCTTTTGATCTGATACTGTTCATTCTTTCCTGCCCCCTGATTGTTCTCCCTTAAAACTCAAGTTCTCGTAATGGTACGACAATGCTATGACCGCTTAGCTTTTTCACTATCACCTCATCGGCCGTGATGAGCGAATATCACACCTGCTCAGCACGAGCGAAAGCAACGGTCTGCCCAAACTCGAGACTATTGTGGAGTCAATCCCTAATATTCTGGGTAAACCACTCGGTAGGGAGATCACGCCCGCGGCCCCTCTCTTTTGCCAGTTGATAAACTTTTCCGGCACAAGCGGCAAACTGAAGTCCCTGGGTTCCGGCATTGATAAAGAACGTGACTTGACTCGGGCTCGTGCGTCCGGGGACTTTTCCCGCTCTCATTTCCATGAAATCCTGAAAAAACCCTCCTCGGTAGTTATCAACCTCCGGATTGGGAATGCGGGCTCTCTCTTCCGGCTGACCTGCTATATAGCCGACATTACCGTGGAGCCTTACCATCCCCGCATCCAAGGTCTCCACCGTATTTCTTCCAAGCTTGATGGAAAGATCACAGCGCTTGACCACCTTCGGACCTATCTCACATGCTCGGACACAGGTGATGTGAGCCCCATCACTTAGCCACTCGGGCTCATCGAACACGACTCGAGTGGAATCCGTACATGCGGCTATAATATCCGAGCCTCGCACAAGCGACTCGGGACTATCCACGGCCTCTACCGTGAGCCCAAAGGATTTGCCCATCTCCTCCGCATAGGCTTCCCGGTGGGATTTGGTCGGGCTATAAACCTTGACCCTTTTTATCTCGCGCACCTCCTTGAAGGCCATGAGATAAGAGCGGGCCATACCGCCGGACCCAAAGATCCCTACCACCGACGACTCCGGTCGCGACAAATATTTGACTCCCAGACCTGCACACCCACCCACGCGCATGTGCTGAAGAACGCCATCATTAATGATGGCCAAAGGCTCCCCGTTGCGCACGCTAAAGACCATGATAAGGCCACAATACGTTCCTGGCCGAATGCAGTATTTTTCTTCTGTCAGTCCCTCGGGCCAGTGGACGATATCGGACTTCATCCGGATGGCAAAGACACCGAGCTTCCTACTCGCCCCCTCCATGGATCCCCACCGGTAATAGCCATCGGGCCGATCACAGGGTACCCACACATCCAGTCTCGGACGGTAAACCGCATCACCTTTGAGGAGATCGTCGTATCCAGTCTCCAGGGCCTCCAGACAGGTCCTCATATCCAAAAGCTCCTCAACCTCCTGGTTATTGATCAAAAGCATTGTTCTACCTCCAACACTTACCTATATTAAAATTGGATTTTTTGAAAGATAGACACAATGTTCTCTGTCTCTGTCTCTGTCTCTGTCTCTCCCTCTGCCTATCACTTTCTCTGTCTCCCCAACTTCGGATATGGTAAAGAAGAGTTTGTCCGTGGTAAAGGAAAATTTGAAACGATGAACCAGGAGATCATCGAGAAGCAAAAGAA
>JACZXR010000226.1 GCA_022571535.1 Deltaproteobacteria bacterium
GGATTTACGATGAGGTCATCACTGTCAGCGACGAGGATGCATCCCTGTTCGCCCGCAAGCTTGCACTTGAGGAAGGGATCTTTGTTGGGGTTTCTTCAGGTGCCGCGTGTTATGCGGCCCTTAAGGTCGCCAAGAACCTAGGCAAAGGACATGTAGTTGTGACAATCTTGCCGGACACCGGTGAGCGCTATCTTAGCACGGATATCTTCGAGGACCGACGAGGGATGGAAAACTCAACGGGTTAAAAAAATTCTGAGAGAAACAAATCAAGTTATATCGACCACGGGGTTTGAACCCCGTGGTCGACCAAAGGGAAGAGCTACCGCTTCTCCCCTTTGGAAACCCCATCGGTTTTGTGCTCGCGGCAAGCTGCGGGGTTACCCAATAATGGAGTCTTCGTGGCCTTCTCTGGGGGCGTGAATTCAACCTTTCTCCTTAAAGTCGCTCATACAATATGGACGACCAGGCCATCGGGCTGACCGCCGCCTTCCCCACGATGCCTCCGGGAGAGTTGGAAGTCTAAGAGAAGCTAGCCACGGTCACAGGATGCCGGCATATAACCATCGCTTCTCAGGAGTTGCACCCAAGCCTTCACCCAAAACTCCGTAACCCGATGCTTCTTCTGTAATGACGAACTCTACCGCAATTGCCGCTCTGAGGCCGATCAACTAGGAGTCACTACAGTTGTGGACGGCTCAAACCTTGACGATTTAAAAGATCATCGTCCCGGGCTCAAAGCGGTAAAGGAATGGCGTATCCGCCACCCTCTGGTTGAGGCACAGATGGCTAAAGAGGAGATCCGACATTATAGTCGGGACCTGGGCCTGCCATCTTGGAACAAGCCAGCCCTCGCTTGCCTCTCTTCCCGTTTTCCCTATGGCATGGAGATCACATGGAAAGGGAAGGAAAAATAGCTGCATGTGAGCGGTTCTTGCAGGAACTCCAGTTTACCCAGTTCCGGGTCAGATTTCACGGAGACCTGGTTCGAATCGAGGTAGCACCCCGGGAGATTCAGCGGTTCTTCGAGTCGGCCACAAGGGAGGCCATCATCCAGAGGTTCAAAGAGATCGGATTCAACTATGTAAGCCTAGACCTTGAGGGTTATCGGAGCGGAAGTATGAACGAAGAGCTGGGGAACCGATCCACCAAGGGCCATAAATCCCAATTCTAAATTCTCCCATCGCTTAGAAGCGCTTCCCCAAACAAGAAATCTTCCAGGAATGTAATCTTAATATTTGTTCTCTCCCCCTCTAGAACCGAAACGGTGGCACCCAAGCGTTCCACGAGCATGGCATCATCGGTGGCCTCTATACCCTCTCGGGCAGCCCGCAAATAAGCCTCACGGATCAACTCAACGCGGAAGACTTGGGGAGTCTGGATCTCCCACAGAGATTCCCTAGGAGGAGTTTCACGAACTCGCTGGCCCGCCGCAACCATCTTAATCGTATCCCGCACCGGCATACCCACCACCACGGCACCTTCCGTAAATGCCTTTTCCACACATTGATCGATAAGGCCAGAAGAGACAAAAGGGCGTGCCCCATCGTGGATAACTACCACTTCACAGTCCGTGTCCAAGCACTCCAATCCTCTCCATACTGAGTCCTGGCGCCTTGAACCACCAGGCTTCACGACGCATTGAAAGGAACGGAAACGATTATCCGACCGTATTAGCCCCTGACACCTGAAAACCTCGCTCTCCGCTGTGACCAGAACCACCTTGCGCACCTTTTCACAGGAAGCAAAGCGACTCAAGGTATGGAGGATCATGGGACGCCCAGCAAGGGGCAAAAACGGTTTCGGAGTATCCTTTCCGGTCCTTTTTCCCACACCGGCTGCAACGATCACACCGTTGACGCGCATCAGACTACTTTGATATCTGCTATCAGCAAAAAAAAGAGCCGAGAGAAGTCTCTCGACTCTTTATGATATGACTCTATAAGAAGGATTCAAGGTTCTAGTGGGTAAAAATATTATGCAACTCATCTATGATTTTTTTCTCCGAGTGAGAACGGGCAATAGAAAGCTCCTTAACCAGCAGATTCTTGGCAGTATCCATCACCTTCCGCTCGCCAAAAGAAAGTTCTTTGTCCCCTTTAAGAAGAAACAGGTCTCGAAGCACCGTGGCAATCTCCAGGATGGAGCCGGTCTTGATTTTCTCATTGTATTCTCGATAACGCCGGTTCCATGTCTGCTGGTCTATCTCTACCTTCTTCTGCCGTAAAACTTTGTACACCCTGGAGACCATTTGCTTGTCGATGACCCTCCTCAACCCCACGGACTGAGCGTTGTCAATCGGGATCATAATTTTCATGTCAGTATCAAGGATGCGCAGCATATAGAACTTCCTATTCGACCCCGAGATCGCCTGATTACGAATGTCTTCGATCTCTCCGACTCCATGCGAAGGATACACAACCATTTCACCGACTTTAAACATAGGCCCCTCCTAAATAAGATTGTTTCCCCCGGCTTTCATTAGAAATGGTGCCTTCGATGCTGAAAGAGGCGGAAGAACGAAAAATCTCGCTGTATCCAAAATGGCGACAGGATAAATGAGAATCAAACCTAAAGACAGACACCCGCATTGGTTCACAATCAGATCGCCGCCCTGCCCTTGAGGGGAAGACTAAAAATGAAAGCGGCCTGGTAAATCCAGACCGCTGCAATACTAGTGACTACCTTATACGACAGATAGGCAAGTCAAGTCAAGGGACAAATACTAGATTTAAATTACTTTAATATTCGGGAAGTTACTAGCAATTTATAATCCTTAACCTTATATCCAACCGAAGGCATGATGCTGCTTCGAAGCCGCTTAGCCATCCAACTCGAGCACCATCACCAAGGCGTCTTCTCCGTTGTCTAGATAGTAACCCCTTCGAACGCCTCGTATCACAAAACCTAACGACCGATAAAGACTCTGCGCCGATTCATTAGATCTTCTTACCTCTAGCGATATCCGACTTAATCCCCGATTTCTCGCTTCGCCAATGGTCGCACTCAACAGAGACCTCCCAATTCCCTGACGGCGACAAGTGGGATGGACAGCAAGGTTGTGAATATCTAATTCCGCCGGCAGTTCCCAATAAATAACATAACCGACAACCCTCTCCTCGATCTGTGCTAGCAATGACCTGGCATAAGGCGCCCTAAGCTCTTCAAGAAAAAAACGCGTACTCCAGGGATTGGAAAAAGAAGCCCGCTCAATCTTCACGATCTCATCAAGGTCCGATGGCTCTATCTTCCTAAAATGGACATAATCAACATAAACATCAAGTTGTGGATTCTCCTGCACCTTTGCCATCGGTCCTTACCTTACAAGCACTATGCTATTTGAATTTCCTAAGACTCTCCGAATTCTCTTTTAAGAGGAGGACCTCCAAGATCTTGTCTTTACAACGATGGGAAAATCCCCCAACCTTTTCCTGTAGAGGGATAACCGTCGTGAATTCTGCAGGAAATGCTCCCACATTCCCAGAGAGTCTTCTCACCTTCTCGTCTGGGCACCTCCCCTTGATGATAAAATGGCCATCCTTCAGGATCAGTTGATAATCATAATCCGGCATCTCATCGGGAAGCTCCGATCTTGCAGGAAGACCGATATCAGGGACTTCCCTTGGAAACTCTATCCGCAAATGATAGGCCTCTCCAATATCATTGATCGTATAAGCTTGGCCGTAACGTCTCTCACGCTCCAATTTCTCAACGAAACCCTTGCCATAGAAGCCTTCAATCGGAACAGGTAAGCCTCGTACCATCCTGACGCTCCTCGCCATCAACGACCGAACCAAGCCAGATAGGGGAACCCCATAGAAAGAACCTCTAAAGATCATGTCTTCCGGGGGCCTTGCTTGGAAAATACCCTCTTTGAGCCGGTAGACTCCTTCCACAAGACCCCAAAGAAAACCTAACAAGACTAAACTGTTGATCTTCTGAATAAAGAGGACATCCACCCCATTCAACCCCACAGCGAAAAGCACGAGTAGCACCGGATAGGCAAAGAGGTTCAGTAAGATGTTAAGTCCGGTGGCCATAGCCGTTGTAAAAAAAACAGGGTTCCCGACTCTTATCTCAAATTCCTTTTTTACCTGGTGTGAAAGAGCGCCTACGATCGGCTGCAGGACAAGAGAAAATAGTGGGAAACCCCTGCGAGTCCTCTCCTGAAGGCCTTCCAGAACTTCCTGGAATGTTACCGGCAATTCCCCAGAGAATTGCTTTGTGGCCTCAGTTCCACTGGTTGGTGAGGCCGCAATTGCCTCACCAGAAGCCTGTTCGCCCGCGGCGCTAATTGCGGGCTTCGGTGACGAGGGCGTCTCGGATTTAGGTTCCTCTTCAGGTGCTTGTTCTCCAGTTGCCATGGATTTCTTCTCCTCAGCGGGTTGGCGCAGTATGGCAGAATTTTTCTAAATTACTTTATTTACCGATTTTGTCAACGATTTAGATATCTTCATTGAAAGTCTAAGAAGGTCTATGTTAAATATGAAAGCAAGGCGGCGTACCCAAGTGGTTAAGGGAGAGGTCTGCAAAACCTCGATGCGGCGGTTCGAATCCGCCCGCCGCCTCCACATCCTCATTGATTTCCTTAGCAAATCCCAAACCTCGCCCTCTTCTTACTAGATAAACGTTCCGACTTCGTGCCAAGTTCGGATTAGAATCCGAGCCGATGGCCTCCCGTAGCTCCTGAGAAACCATGCCAGCCTGAGATTCTGTTCCTCCCTTTACCCCCTGAAACCTCTCGTTCAACTTTGCCACCGCTTGCGCTTTATGCTCAGGGGCCAGATGAGCATATCGAAGAGTCATGTTTATCCTTACGTACCCCATCAGCTCCTTTACGG
>JACZXR010000005.1 GCA_022571535.1 Deltaproteobacteria bacterium
CCCTTGTGAGGTACTACATTTAGAAAACAATTTGTGATTGTTTATAGTATAACAGAGGTGGGTTGTCAATATAAAATTGCTTGTAATGTTAGTAAGTTTGGGAAGTAAGCAATATAGATTTGTATATTCAGGAAGTTAGCTGATGTTTATTGTTGCCTAAAAAATAGGCAGAAGCTCTTTTTCTAGCTCTCGCAGGCTATCTACCTGACGTACTCCCATAATCATACCCCAAGCCTTGAGCCCTATGACCTGCTTGCCTAGCAGTAGTGCAACAGAGACTTCTGACCGGGTACCATGGGATCCAGGGAGGGCAATAAGAAGGTCTCCGGACGCTACTACTAGTATATTTCGTGCGTGTCCCAAACCTGTTCTCACCACGATATCGATAAAGCGGTTTGCAGATTCTTTATCATAGCCGGGTAGAATTCCAACCGTGAGCCCGCCTTTTTCTTTTGCGCCGCGGGCTGCTGCCTCCATTACCCCACCTAATCCCCCGCAAATCAAAACTGCTCCTCTTTCGGCAACGACTTTGCCCACCTCTACTGCCAGGGTCACGGTTTCTGAATCTGGATTGGAACCTCCGATCACTGAAATCTGACGAATTTTGCCTTTTTGGATCAAATTAGTCCCTCACAAATGAGTTTTTACCTCGACAATAACATTAGGGGATGTCGAAATGAGTCTCCTATAGACTCTCGCCAATTTATCTTGGAGCCATGTAAAAGGGAAGGATGTATAGTGGATGGGTTGATATTTTTGCCGTGCAGTCTATATTGGTCGTGATGGAAACCTATAATCAAAAGAAAATGTCTAAATACGGCGAGGAGAAACTTCTTGCCGACAGCGTGGTTCTCACGCGTTTGGACAAGGCCGTTGGTTGGGCGCGAAAATACTCTATTTTCCCTTACCCCTTTGCCACGGCATGTTGTGCGATGGAGTTTATGTCACTCACCATGTCCCCCTACGATATTGATCGCTTTGGGGCGCTCTTGCCCCGCTTCAGTCCGCGCCAGGCTGACCTCCTCATGGTCATTGGAACAGTGAACCAGAAGGTGGCCCCGGTTCTCAAGAGGGTCTATGAACAGATGACCGAGCCAAAATGGGTGATGGCCTTTGGGGCTTGCGCTGCAAGCGGGGGTTTTTACGATAATTATGCGACGGTACAGGGTATCGATCGCATCATCCCCGTAAGTGTTTACGTTCCTGGTTGCCCACCAAGGCCAGAGGCGGTTCTGGACGGTTTAATGGAACTCCAGGGCAGAATTGCCAAGCAGAAACATCCCCTTATCTCGGCCCCCTCGGGTATGTAATGGATAAATCGGACGAGGGCCAAGCGTTCTTAGGAAAACCCGATCTCTACTATCGGGGAGTTATCACTAAGCTTTTTCCAAGCAACAATATGGGGCTTGTTCGAACGCAAAGCGGCCGGGAGATCGCGTTTTCTTACAGCCTTGTGGTACTTCTGGGTCATATTAAAAGCCCTAATGACCTGAAAGAAGGTCAAGAGGTTGGATATGACCTTGGATGGACTTCCAACGGCCTCAAAGTGACAAAAATTAAGACCTACCCGGAGTTCTTGCCAGAGGGGGGAGACCCTGATCTAGAGGGGCAGGGAAACCAGGGCCAGCAGACGCCTTCCTAATATCTCTCCCGCAATAACCCCCAACAATGCAATATAAAAGAGTCCTGTTGCGGCCATTGTGTTGGGAATTTTAAGCGTCTGCCAGATCATGTAGGATAGGACCAACGGGCCGACCTGGGACACCAGGAGGCGGGAGAAGATGAGAAGGATGTGATCTCTCCAGAGACGGTCCAGGCCAATGACTGTCTCTTGGCTCCCCAACAGATAATACAGTATCGGTGACACCACCAGAAAAGCGGTTTGGATCACAAGCACGACAACAAAAAACTTGAAGGTTCGAAGGAACGGATCGATACTTTGACCTGTATCGATGAGATACCAGTGGCCAATAAGCATTCCTACGATGGCCGCCCCCAGGAGAAGAGAAGAAAGGACAAAGCTGACTGGATAGAAAAAGGTCTCGATAGACCAAAAGGGCGCACTGTGGAAGCTGAAAGAAGCCATCAGAAGTCCCCCCAGACCGAGCAAGAGAGAACATGCAAAAGTTCTGGCCCGCAACCGAACACGCTCGCCCCATAAGGAAATCAGATAAAGCGTGAGACACACGACAAATAGAACGTAGAGCAGCATCTCCAGTCTTGTTTCTACCCCTGCATCAAGAATGAAGGCTTTACGGTAGAGGTCCAGCTTCCCCCAAAGGCCCATCAAGGCAATTATGAGGAGAACTCCTGCGGTCGATTTGTAAAACCCCCTCTCTAGCTGGTGAAATGGAGTTATGGCTAGGGCAAACAGTCCCCCCAGGGATAGCTGATGGAAGAAGAGAAGGAAACTTATAGGATATGTCTTCATGCCGATGGAACGGATCTTAGCAGATGCCGTTCCGATAAATAAGGAATTACTGCCTTTGTGGCTTCTCCGCAACGTGGATACAGACGGCTCCTTTGAGAAACCTGTGGGTTTTTACTTCCGCGAATCCTGCCTTCCGAATAATGACTGAAATGCTGTCGGGCGGGTCAAATCTCTTGACGGAGTCGGAGAGATACTGATAAGCCGGCCGGTCACCGGCGAGGCACGCACCGATCCAGGGGACGAGGCGATAAAAATAGAAGGAATAAAGAAAAGAGAAAGGGCCGCTGGTTGGGGGAAACATCTCCAACGACGCAAGCCTCCCCCCAGGCCTTAAGAGGCCATAGGCCTCAAGAAAGAAAAGGTTGAGGTCGGTAATATTGCGCAGGACAAAGGCTGTAATAATCCCATCGAAGGTTTCGCTTCCAAACGGGGGTCTCAGTGCGCTTCCCAAGATAAATGCGGCTTTATCTCCGTAGGGGAGCTTACGCCTTTTTTCCTGGGCAAGCCGAAGCATCTCCAGGGAAATATCCAGTCCAATTACTTTACCTCTACTTCCCATCTCCCTGGCGCCTGTTAAGGCAATACCCCCCGTCCCGGTACCAAGGTCGAGTACGAACCTATCAGTTTCCTTTATCCCCAGTGCCTTTATGGCCCGTCTTCTCCAGAAGGTATCGAGATTAAAACTGATCACACGATTGAGAAAATCGTACTGTCCAGCGATACGATCGAACATCTTCTGGACAAGCCTTTCGCGTTGGCTCGTTACCAAAGGCATGACCAAGATAAAAACTTCAGGTAGAGAGAAAGGGGATGGGTTAAAAATCCCTCTCAATAATGAGCTGGCCTAGAGCCCTGAGCCTGCTTCGGTAAAGTGAAGGAGGTATCTTTTCGATTAACTTGGATGCTTTCAAAGCGTATTTCTTGGAATAGACTTTGGCCTGCTGGATCGCTATTCCGCGGCCCATGGCTTCGAGGGCTCCTCTAATTTTCCCTTCTGAGGGGTGAGGGCACTCAAAGGTATCCATAACAGCCTTTTGCCCTACACGTAACGATAGAACAATAGGGAGAGATGGGTTGCCGTCCCTGAGGTCCATACCAGTGGGTTTTCCCAAAAGCTCTTTATGTCCAACGATGTCCAACACGTCATCGACCATCTGAAAGGCAATTCCAAGGTTAAGCCCGTATTGCCCTATCCACTCGACCTGGGGGGGGGTGGCACCTGCCATGTATGCCCCCAGCTTGGTCCCAGTCTGAAACAGAGAAGCCGTCTTCCGTCTTACAATTTCTAGATAGTCCTTTACCGTTACCTTTGTGTTCCGGTTAAAATAGCCCTGGAGGATTTCCCCTTCGGTTAGCAAGGTGCAGGCATCAGCGGTCCATTGGACTACTGTGTCATCGAATTTACCCGCAAACTCAAACGCCTTAATAAAGAGGAAGTCCCCGGTAACCAGGGTGGATTTAAGTCCAAATCGCTTGTTGGCTGATTCACGCCCGCGCCTGATGTTTGCGCCGTCGATGATGTCGTCATGGAGTAGCGTAGCCGTATGGATGAGTTCGATTGCGGTGGCGATATCCACCACATCGCCTGTTCTTTTTCCCCCGAAGGCTTTGAAGGCAAGTAAGGTAACCATCGGACGGACCCTTTTCCCCCCGCTGTGGATGAGATGGGAAGAGATCTCTGTCAGCACGCACTCCTTGGAACGGATTGATCGGGTCAGGTTTTGCTCCACCAACTCAAGTTCCTCTGCCACGCAGCTAAAGGGATCGAGGGATTCTTTGAAGAAAGGTATCTTCTCGACAATGCCCGCCAGAACAGAGGGACTTTGGATCTTCCTTTTGTTTTGCTGATACAGAAAAGACTCCATGGTGCTAGGGTGAATTGACGCAAAATGGCACAGATCAAACGCTAGGTCAAGCCGACCAAATGTTGAAGCCGGTTGGGAGAATGTGCTAGGCATGAGGTTCGGCCAACGAGGGGCTGTTTTACTGTGGAGTAATGTGAGAGACGAAACGAAAGATTTGGGTTTGGAGCGTGTCATCCCTGTTTTTCCTCTTTACAACGTGGTTCTCTTTCCCAAGGTCCGTCTTCCCCTGCATATCTTCGAACCTCGGTACAGACAGATAGTTAAGGATGCGGTTGCAACTCATGGCCTGATCGGGGTGGCCCTTCTGAGGGGAGACTGGCAAAAGGATTATCATGGGAATCCGGATATTTATCCCATAGGGTGCATCGGGAAAATTGTGAACATCACGCCGTTTCCCGATGGGCGCTCCAACATTGTTCTCCTTGGGCTTCGGGAATATGAGGTCAAGGAACACATCTGTAATCTTTCCTCCTACCGTCAGGCCATGGTGATCCTCCGAGATGAACCGGAGGAGATGGAAAGAATTTCCTTTTCTTCTCTCAAGGATAAAATCCTGGATCTCGTCCGGCGGATCGCCGACTATGACGGGTCCCCCCTCCTGAACATCTTCAGAGATACGTCTCTTGACCAGGAACGTGGCTGAATATCCGTTCCTACTTTTTAGACGTCTCAATCATGGAGAAACAGAGCCTTCTCGAGGCAAAATCTCTTGAGGAACGGGCCACAACCCTCCGTAACCTTCTTCAGTTTAAGGTCATCGAGAAGGGAACCCTTTTAGAAAATATCGGAGAAGCAGGAGGGATGAAATCTCCTCATTAAAGCATCAACCTCCGCCTACGTTTTTGGGGAAGTTGAGCTACGTGGCAATTTTTCCTTGACATGTAGATTAGTGGCTAATATAAAAATAGCAACAATATATTATTCTCTCATCCCTATTAAGGTTCAAAAAGGGGAGGGAGGAGGGTAGATCATGGAAATATGGTTATTCTTTTTACGCTGGGTACATTTTCTCTCAGGAATCACGTGGATTGGGATTCTGTATTACTTTAATTTTATCCAGACCCCGTTTTTCGCAGAGACCGAAGCGCCGGTCCGGAGCGCCGCAGTGCAAAAGCTGGTTCCACGTGCGCTCTGGTGGTTTCGCTGGGGCGCGATGTTCACGTTTCTTTCCGGGATTCTCATCTATATGCACAAGCTTGCTGAAGTAGGAGGCTCAGCCTTTTATACATCCCCCTACGGCCTGGCGATAACCACGGGCGGAGTTATGGGCACGCTCATGTTTCTCAACGTTTGGTTGATTATTTGGCCCAACCAACAAGTGGTCATTGCCTCGGCTACACAAGTAGCGCAGGGGAAAGAGGCCCTGCCTGACGCGGCATCACGAGGTCAGTGGGCAGGCTTTGCATCCCGGACCAACACACTCTTTTCGATTCCGATGCTCTTTTTCATGGGAGCGGCGAGCCACTTTCCTTCGATTATAGGAGCAACAAGTAGCGGATCTCTGACTGCTTTTTGGATCATCAGTCTGGTGATTATTGGGGTGGTGGAATTAAACGGCCTTGTGGGAAATCCTAAGTGGACAACCAAGAAGCCGTTGGGTTCTGTGGCTGGGACCATATGGGCGGGATTTATCCTGACGGCGATTCTCTATTTGCTGTTTTTTAGTCTGCTCAGATAGTCCTAGACGCTCAGCGGAGATAGGCGGCAAGGTCTGGGATGGCCTTCTTTAGATGATTAAATGCCGGCATCACTGCTGAATTGCGCTTGGGAACATACCCGGGGGGATAGCGTCTGTGAAGGATTTTCTCCTCCAGAAGGGCGTTTGAAGATCCTTTGATGGCTGGGCCTGTAGCTCCAGTTTTGGCTGGATCTCTGTTGTGACACGTTAAACAGTTGACAAGGTAAAGTCGCCTACCGCGATCCGCATTGGGCCCTTGGGCGGTTTCTGTGGCGTTTTCTGAATCACCTGTGCAGGCCATCAGTGTAAGACTAAGAAAGAAAAACAAAGACCATCTAATACACACAACGGATACCTACTTTACAACTTCGCCAACTGCAGCGTTATTAGCTCAACGTCTGTATCATTAGCCCAAACCCTGCAAAGGAATGATCCAGTAGGGACGGCCTTTCGAGTTTTCGCCTCGGCGACGATTGCTCATCGTTGGTGCATGCCGCTAGAATAGTTCTCATGTCTGGATTAGCAACAGATGCAGCTTAGTGTTTAAAATTGTGCTTTTGGAAGGCGGTTAGAGAAAATTTGGCGGATATGCTAAATAATCACTGATAATTGGTGCGAAAGGGGGGAATTGAACCCCCACGGGTGTTACCCCACAGGAACCTGAATCCTGCGCGTCTACCAATTCCGCCACTTTCGCACTGAGAACAAAAGTACCTCTATATTATCTGGGGATTGCATCTTGTCAAGATGACGACCAAGGATTATTTGTTTTTGTCGAACCATGGGTAAGGTACTGTTAATTGAACCTGATAGAATCGTGAAGCAGGCTATCAGTCTATTGCTGTTCTCGCACCATGAAGTGCAAGACGAAGCCAGTTCCCAGGCCACCGACATTGATGCACTGAAGGAATACGATCTCTTAATCGTTGATGGGTCTGCCCTCCGGGATAGAAATCAATTAACTAAAGAATTTACCCGAACCATCCAACACTGTGGCATCTCAACGCTTTGGCTAGAAGAAGACGAATCGCAGCGTCCGTTTAAAAGGGAGAAGCTTTTAATCGTAAAGAAGCCGATCGAGAGAGAGACATTCCTGTCAGCCTTGAACAGTCTCCTTTCCCCCGAGACTCTCAAAAAGGCAGGGGCTGGAGTTGTTGCCTCTCGAGGGAGGAAAGGGCAGAAACAGAAAGAGCCTGAACTCATTGAGCTTCTTGATGTCGTAGACAAACAGCCGTTGCCCAAATAGAGCAGAAAACAGACCAGGAAGTCAGAATAGCCCATGACAAGGCGAATCGATAAGGCTTATTCCCATAAAAAGGTGGAAGGTTCCTGGTATGCGCGCTGGTCTGATGCGGGCTACTTCAGACCGTCGCGCCCGAGTGCCCATCCTTTCTCAATGGTCATTCCCCCACCTAACATCACAGGCTCGCTGCACATGGGCCATGCGCTTAATAATACCCTTCAGGATATCCTCTGCCGCTACAAGAGAATGGACGGCCATAACGTCCTTTGGGTTCCGGGCACGGACCATGCAGGTATTGCCACGCAAAACGTTGTCGAGAGGCAGCTTGCAAATCAAGGGATGAACAGGGTCCAGTTGGGCAGGGAGAAATTTGTGGAACAGGTCTGGGCTTGGCGTGGCGAGGCGGGGAGCACGATCCTGAACCAGCTGAAGGCACTAGGAGTATCCTGCGATTGGAGTCGGGAGAGCTTCACCATGGACGAGAAGCGCTCAACGGCCGTAAAAGAGGCCTTTGTTCGCCTCTGGAAGGACGGGCTCCTGTACCGAGCAGAGCGTCTAATCAACTGGTGCCCGCGTTGTAGAACAGCCCTGGCCGATATTGAGGTGGTCCACGAAGAGTCCGACGGTCACCTCTGGTACATCCGCTACCCCTTGCTGGATGAGCCGTCGGAAGGCTTGGTCGTGGCGACCACTCGACCTGAAACGATGCTTGGTGATACGGCGGTGGCAGTTCACCCCGACGACAAACGCTATCAGCACTTCATTGGTCGCAGGGTTCGTCTCCCCATAGTTGGGCGTTCTATTCCAGTTATTTCAGATTCCTTCGTGGACCGGCAATTCGGAACAGGAGCACTCAAAATTACTCCTGGTCATGACTTTAATGACTTCGAAATCGGGGAGAGACACGGGTTAGCGAGGATTGGCATATTTGATGACGAGGCCAGGATTGATCCATCTGCGTTCAAAAGTGAAGACCTCGAGCCGCAGGCATGGCTGAGTCGATACGCCCTTAAAGATCGCTTTGATGCAAGGCGGCTGGTATTGGAGGAGCTAGAAGAAAAACGTCTTCTGGTTAAACGAGAGCCCTATCGCCATGCCTTGGGTCGATGCTATCGGTGCAGCACGGTGATTGAACCTTACTCGACCCCTCAATGGTTTGTTAAGATAAAACCCTTGGCCGAGCCTGCCATCCGGGCGGTGAAGGAAGGTAGAATCAGAATTATCCCCGAAGGTTGGGCCAATTCCTATTTTGCCTGGATGGAGAACATCAAGGACTGGTGCATCTCCCGACAGATATGGTGGGGACACCAGATTCCGGCGTGGTACTGCCAGAGTTGCGAGGCAGTCAATATTAGCAATCAGGCCGACCCTGTCGCCTCTGCCGGGTTCAAGCTGACCTCCGAAGCCAAACCGATTGTGCAGCATCAACGTCCGACGTCCTGCCCAAGGTGTGGGGGCGGTAAATTTTTCCAAGATCCTGACGTGCTCGATACCTGGTTTTCCTCGGCCTTGTGGCCTTTCTCCACCCTGGGTTGGCCGGAAAGGACGGAAGACCTCAAGACCTTCTATCCTACCTCTGTCCTTGTGACGGGTTTTGATATCCTTTTTTTCTGGGTTGCCCGCATGATTATGATGGGTATCAAGCTCATGGGGGATATTCCTTTCCATGACGTTTACATCCATGCCCTGGTCCGAGATCAAGAGGGTCAGAAGATGTCGAAGTCGAAAGGGAATGTGATTGATCCTCTAGATGTGATGAGCCGGTACGGAACCGATGCCTTTCGCTTCACGCTGGCCTCGATGACTGCTATCGGGCGCGATGTAAAGCTAGCGGAGGAGAGGATCGCCGGCTACCAGAATTTTGTCAACAAGCTATGGAACGCCGCCCGGTTTGTCCTAATGAACGTTGACCAATCCGTTCGATTAGAGGGAAAAGGTTACTTGGAGAGTGTGCCGGATAAGGAACTGAACCTTGCAGATCGGTGGATCCTGTCTCGTTTGGCATCCACAATAGATCAGGCAAGGAAGGCCGTAGACTCTTACCGATTTAATGATTTTGCTCACACTCTCTACCAATTTACCTGGCATGAGTTCTGTGATTGGTACATCGAGATGAGCAAGCTGTCTCTCAGTGGGACCCTTGGCGATAACCCGCTAAAGACCCAGAGGGTTCTGATCACCGTCCTTGAGCAGGTCCTTCTTTTGCTTCATCCGCTCATGCCGTTTGCGACTGAGGAAATATGGCAAACCTTGATAAGTGATGGGCAGAAGAGTATTACGGCGGCGAGCGAAAAGGAGTGGAGCATTATGGTCCAACCCTATCCCAAGGCGAATGCAAGGTGGATTCAACCGGAGGCAGAAGAAAGGGTGGGCTTCTTAACACAGGTCATTCGTGCCATAAGAAATCTACGCACGGAAATGAACTGTCCTCCTTCCAGGCAGATTGATGTGTCTCTATTTGTCGCAGGGCATGATCTGGACTTTCTAAGATCTCAGGAACCTTATCTCCGCACTCTTGCCCGAGCGGGTTCGGTGAAATATCTAACTCGAGGAGAAAGGCCGAAAAGGGCCGCTACGGCTGTCGTCGGGACAACAGAGATCTATCTTCCGCTCACAGATATGCCCAACCTGTGTGAGGAGGAGAGTCGGCTCACAAAAGAGGTTAGCAAGGTAGAATTGGAGTTGGCTCGCACTCAGAAAAAACTGGATAATCAAGGTTTTCTTACCAATGCAAGAGAAGAAGTCATTGAGAAAGAACGTAAAAAAGCCGAAGAGTTTGAGGATAAGATCCAAACCCTTAATCGTAGTCTAAAAAAAATCCAGGAACTCCAGGTGCAAGGCGGGCCATAATCTATGGAGGTTTTTCTCACTCTCCAAATCGAGCAAGTGATCAAGACGGCGCTGGAGGAAGATATCGGCACGGGGGACCTCACGACCCTGAACACTGTTCCTTCTGAACTACAGGGAAAGGGAATCTTCCGCGCCAAGCGCGACTGTGTCGTGGCCGGCCTTTTTCTACTTGATAAACTGTTTTCCTTGCTGGAACCTGAGGTTCAGATTAAATGCCTCTGCTGCGACGGGGACCGAATAAGCCGGGGGACTGTAATTGCAGAGGCCGAGGGGTTCATTTGGGCCCTACTCATGGGGGAGAGAACAGCCCTCAATTTCCTTCAGCGCCTCTCGGGGACCGCTACTCTGACTCGCCGCTATGTCGATGCGGTTAAGGACTTTCACTGTAAGATCATAGACACACGTAAGACCACCCCGGGGCTTCGGACTCTTGAGAAATATGCCGTGCGGGTGGGAGGGGGGACCAACCACCGTCTCGGTCTCTACGATGCGGCTATCATTAAGGACAACCATATTGTCGCTTCAGGGTCTATCGCCCGGGCAGTAGAGAATGTCCGACGCCATTCACCGTTCATGGCTAAGGTTGAGGTGGAGTGCGAAGATCTCAAACAGGTTCAGGAGGCCCTTGATGCGCAGGCGGATGTGATCATGCTCGACAACATGGAAACAAAAGAAATGGCAAAGGCCGTGAGTTTGATCAACAAAAGGGCATGGGTGGAGGCCTCTGGAGGAATCACCATGGAGCGGTTGCGCGAGGTGGCAGCGGCTGGAGTTGACTTCATCTCGGTAGGGGCCCTGACCCATTCCGCCCCGGCAGTAGATTTCAACATGAAGGTCGTTCCAACCAGTGGTCCCAAAACATGAACCTCTCACACGAGTCCCTCTCACCCGATGAAATCCAAAGGGCAATCTCTACGGGGCGCCTTGGCAAAAAGATCCACTATTTTGGGACCATACCCTCAACCAATCTGAAGGCCCAGGCCCTAGCAAAACAGGGGGCGGCAGATGGGGAAATCGTCATTGCCGAGGAGCAAACTCACGGTAAAGGGCGGATGGGAAGAGGTTGGGTCTCGCCTCCCTATTTAAACCTTTACCTCTCTGTGATTCTACGGCCCAAGATTTCTCCGACCCTTGCACCTCAGTTCACCTTGATGTCCGCTGTCGCTATAGCCGATACGGTTCAGTCTATCCTTTCGTTTCCACCGGAGATCAAATGGCCTAACGATATTCTGGTAGACAGAAAAAAAATAGCAGGGGTCCTAACCGAGTCCTCTTGCGAGCCCGACCGAATTCTTTTTGTTATTATTGGGATCGGAATCAATCTCAACTTTTCCAGGGAGATGATGCCTGAATCCATTCAAGAAAAGGCCACTTCCGTCCTGATCTTGACTCAGAGGCAGGTCGATCGTAATGCATTTACCTGTCGATTGATTCAGAGTCTCGATCAATGCTATGGAGAACTTGAAAACGGTGGATTTGCCTCGATAATGCAACGCTGGGATAGCTATTTTCGGCTTCGTGGGAAAAATGTGACGGTGGAAATGCCTGACCGGCGGGTCTCAGGAAGGGTAGAGGGGATAGACACCGATGGGGCTTTAATCCTGATGGGGGAGGGGGGGGGTCGAGAGAGGATCGTTGCAGGGGATGTGATCCCCATTGATTACTAACGATTCTAGGCCATGCTGCTAGCAATAGATGTCGGCAACAGCAACATTGTCCTGGGCGTCTACGAGGAAAAAAAGCTC
Source organism: Deltaproteobacteria bacterium (assembly GCA_022571535.1). Taxonomy (GTDB): domain Bacteria; phylum Desulfobacterota; class Binatia; order UBA9968; family CAXXLF01; genus JACZXR01. The sequence goes on from JACZXR010000005.1 coordinate 11,813, forward strand.
TTAACTCACTGGCGTATCCTTACCCAGGCAGAACGAACTGCTGATGAGTACGGAGTACTCATCGCCCAACTTGCCTTTTCTCGTGGCATCAATTGTGAAAAGATAGATGCCATCATTGTTTCTTGCGTTGTCCCTCCAATGATTACCACCATCCAAGAGCTTGCGAGTAATTATTTTGGCATCAGTCCGCTTTTAGTCGGGCCTGGCGTCAAAACCGGCATGCCTATTATCTATGACAACCCCAAAGACGTGGGTACGGATCGCATTGTCAACGCTGTGGCGGCCTATGAGAAGTATCATGATGTCTGCATCGTGATCGATTTTGGGACTGCAACAACCTTCGACTTCATTTCCAAAAAGGGAGAGTATCTTGGCGGATCCATCGCCCCTGGCCTGCTGATTTCGGTAGAGGCCTTATTCCAAAGGGCCTCGAAGCTGCCGCGGGTTGAGGTCTCCAAGCCTAAAGAAGTCGTAGGAAAGAATACAGTCCACTCCATACAATCAGGGATATTTTACGGTTATGTGGGCTTAGTGGATGGGATTGTTCACCGGATTCAGAAGGAGAATCGTGTTCGGGCGAGGGTAGTTGCAACCGGTGGGCTCGCCAAGCTCATCGCATCGGAGTCTTCCGTGATTGAGGAAGTAGATGAGCTCCTAACTCTGGACGGCCTGCGGATCATCTATGAAAGGAACACCGCCGAGGATTTGGAGAAAAGAGCATAGGAATCTACGGGGGGGATAGGATATGGCTTCAACTGAGATAGACAAGCTGCGTAACACGGGGATACTTGGCCATGGAGGGGCGGGAAAAACATCATTGGGCGAGGCCATGATCTTTGCCGCGGGAGCCTCGCAGCGCCTTGGTCGTGTCGAGGACGGCTCTTCGGTTTTCGATCACGAGCCAGAGGAGATAAAGCGGCATATTTCAATCTCGACCGCCTTTCACACGTTGAAGTGGAAAAAGTTTGATCTTAACCTGATCGACACACCTGGCTATGCGCCCTTCCTTGCCGACACCGTGCATTGTATGCGCTCTTTTGGAGGAGCCGTGTTTGTGGTCAACCCATCGGTGGGGCTCAGGGTAGAGGCTCAGCGCATATGGGCTCACGCCAATCAGCGCAATACTCGACGGCTGCTCTTTGCAAACAGGATAGACCGTGAGGGAGCCAATATCTTAGAGGCCGTGGAAGGGATATTAAACGATCTCGAGGTCAAAGGGGTGCATCTTCAGGTCCCTATCGGCTCGGGAGAAACCTTCGCGGGTGTAGTGGATCTTTTGCTGATGAAAGCCCTTATCTTTGAAGGGGATAGCGGGAAATTCTCTCAGAAGGATATCCCAGAGGAATTAAAAAAAACTGTCCAAGACCTGCGCGTTCGGCTTACGGAGAGTGTTGCCGAGACAGACGATGCACTGCTGGAAAAGTATTTGGACGGTCAGGAGCTCAGCCTGGAGGAGATCAAACAAGGACTCCGGATGGGCGTTCTCCAGGGCAAGATCGTACCGGTCCTCTATGGTTCTGCAACACGGTTGATTGGTATTCCGCAGCTACTGGATGCCATTATCGACTATCTTCCCTCTCCGCTGGATGAAGGCGAGCAACAGGGAAAGAACCCTGTCACCGGAGAATCTGAAGCGCGATCTCATGATTCGGCTGCCCCTCTTTCGGCCTACGTTTTTAAGACCATCATCGACCCTTTTGCGGGAAGGCTCTCGATCATGCGCGTGGTTTCCGGAAGGATAGCCACGGATATGGGGGTGTACAACTCAAACAAACAAGCGAAGGAAAAGATCGGCCACCTCTTTAGGCTGGAGGGGAAAAAGCAAGATCTTGTGCGTGAGGCCATCGCTGGCGAGATCATCGCTGCGGCCAAACTGAAGAATGTCTCTTCGGGGGATACCCTGTGTGATGAGAGATCCCCGATCCAGTTTGACGGGTTGGTCCATTTTCCTCCTCACATCTCCTTTGCCCTTGAGCCTAAGTCAAGGGCCGATGAAGACAAGGTCCCACAGGGACTCCATCGAATCATGGAAGAGGACCTTTCCGTTGAGATGCATCGGGACCATCAGACGCGGGAATTCATCCTTTCCGGTATGGGGCAGTTGCATATCGAAGTGATCGTCGAGAAGCTCAAGCGCAAGTACGGCGCAGAGGTGGAGCTCAAGGCACCCAAAGTACCTTATCTGGAAACCATCAAGACGAGTGCCAAGGCTCAGGGGAAATACAAAAAACAGTCGGGTGGAAGGGGGCAGTATGGAGATACCTGGATCGAAATCCAGCCCCTGCCCAGTGGTAAGGGATTTGAGTTCGTTAACAAAATCGTGGGTGGGGCCATTCCGCGCAATTACATCCCATCCGTGGAAAAAGGGATCGTAGAGACTATGAGTGGTGGGTACGTTGCGGGTTATCCCATGGTGGATTTGCGGGTGACACTTTATGACGGTTCCTATCACGAGGTGGATTCTTCAGATATGGCCTTCAAGATAGCGGGATCCATGGGGTTCAAAATCGCCGTGGACAAGGCTAAGCCTGTGATCCTGGAGCCGGTGATGTTAGTGGACGTAACAGTCCCGGAGGAATGCATGGGTGATGTCATAGGAGACCTGAACAGCCGACGTGGGCGGGTCCTCGGGGTAGAGGCCAGAGGCCACTACCAAGTAATCAAGGCCAATGTTCCTATGTCTGAAATCCTGAGGTACGCCCCGGACCTGACTTCGATAACCAGCGGACGGGGGGAATTTCAGATGGAGTTCACCCGATACGAGGAACTGCCGGCGCACATTACCGAGAAGGTGATCAAGGAATCCAAGGCGGCAGCCGAGGCACAACACAAGAGTTAATGCCTCCGGTCCTCTACGCCTTACTGTGCCGGAATCAAGTTATATCGACCACGGGGTTCAAACCCCGTGGTCGACCAAAGGGAAGAGCTGCCGCTTGAAACCCGACCTGCCTGCGCAGGCAGGTCGGTTATGTGCCCTGGCAAGCCGCGGGGTTACTTAATAATCTATGAAAAAGAAATTTGATCGTCTAAGCGCCTCCCTTCTTTACTGCAACAAGTGTGGTTGTGCCATGCCTGTTCGGGAGAGGCTTCTCCTTGTTCTTCCCGATGGGGAACTCTACGATTACTTATGCCAGCAATGCGGGACCTCGCTTGGTTCCAAGACAGAGCGTGTCATTTCAAAGCCTTCAATAACTCCCTCCCTGATTCGGACTTCATAGATTTCTACAGACGGAAGGGGGGTCAAATCTTGAAGTATGGCATTTGCACACGGACTCAAACTAACTAAATCAGGCTCACTTTTTAGTAAGAGAAAGTGCTCCGGCTGTGGTATCTTGATTGATAAAGATTCTGTCAAGGGGCCACCGGTATAGTTCAAAAAGAAATGGGAGACCTTGGATTGAACCTTTCGTGTCATTAAATTAAAGGATCTTCTCCCTAGCGAGTGGGTAAAAATAGGGTAAAAACAGTCTGAGCAGGACGGAGAGTTGACTGTTTCAATAGTCAAGAAATCTGGCATGATTTCAGGATGCGAAAACATCGACGTTTGTGGGACACGTATCGCTTCCCGGGCTTTTGCCCGAGCTCAACGCTACAAGGCATCTTCGGTGATCCGAGGGCCCGCATTCTCCGTCTCAATCGGCGGGGGAAAAAACCGTTTGCGGAGCTTGCGGCTTTATCAAGCGAGCATGGTACGATCGAAAACGGCGCCGAGTCCGCGACTTGGCGTGTGGAGACCATCGAATCTACTTGGAGATCGAGGTGCGCCGTATCGATTGCCCCCGATGCTTGAAGGTGAAGCAAGAGAAGCTGGACTGGCTTGCGGACAATCCGTTCTACAGCAAACGGTTTGCCTTCTTTGTGGGACGGCGCTGCCGGGTCATGACGATCAAAGACGTTGCCCAAGAAACACACTTGGATTGGAAGACTGTCAAGGAGTTCGACAAGCAGTACATGCGGGAGCAGCTACGCAGAATAGGAACTCCAGCTCCCAAGGTGATCGGAATCGACGAGATCTCGATCCGGAAGGGACACACGTACCGGATCGTGGTCAGCGACCTTTTGCGCCGCCGCCCGATCTGGTTTGGTGGCAAGGACCGCTCCGAACAGAGCATGGACGAGTTCTTCAAGTGGTTGGGACCCAAGAAGAGCAAGCAGATTCGACTTGCGGTCATGGACATGTGGAAGGCATTTCGCAATTCCACCCTCAAAGCAGAGCATGCGCCACAAGCCGCCATTTTATTCGATAAGTTCCACGTCTTGCGTCACCTTGGCAAAGCCTTGGACACGGTACGCAAAAGCGAGTATGCCCGGCTGACGGGCAAAGACAGGCGCTTTATCAAGGGCCAGAAGTATACGCTGCTATCTCGGCGAGAAAACCTCACGACTGGGGGACACCGGAGCTTGAAGATGCTGCTGAAGATCAATAAAAGGCTGAACACGGCCTACGTCCTCAAGGAGGCGTTCGGGCAGCTCTGGGACTACCAGACGGAAGGGTGGGCTCGACGGTTCTTCGACAACTGGCGCGATTCCCTCAAGTGGCAACGTCTCAAGCCTTACGAGAAGTTTGCTGAGATGATCGAGAGTCACTGGGATGGCATCGCAGCGTACTGCAGGCCCGAGAACAAGGTGGCACTCGGCTTCGTGGAAGGTGTGAACAACAAAATTCGAGTGATCCAGAGACGAAGCTACGGCCTACGCGATGAAGAGTACTTGCGTCTCAAGATCCTCACCTGCATGCTTCCGCAGATCTAAAATCATGCCAAGATTACCCACTCGGCAAGGAGAAGAGCCCTTTTTTAGTCACCTAACGAGACTTTTTCCCAAAAGCACAATCAATATATTGGCTATATCAGGTTCCAAGTTTGAAAAACAAAAAAGCCATGCAAAATTTGGGCAAGGAAATGAGCCCCGCCCTGCTGGAACTGGACGTAACCATTCTCCACTTCCTAATCCTGGAACATATCCTTGGGCTCACTCCCGAACGGCAGGTCGCCAACGACACCATCAGTTACCCGCAAGATGAAGAAGAAGCACTGAAGGCGGTAGAAAGGGGAGACTACAAGGCAGCGTTCATCTTAGGCCCGCCACGGGCCCAGGAGATTTTGGCCATTGCACTGGGCGGGGAGAAAATGCCCCAGAAGTCCACCTATTTTTATCCCAAGCTCCTGAGCGGTCTCGTCATTAACAAAATCGATCCCAACGAGCAGATCCAAGACGAGACAGGGTCCGGTGCTGCTTGAGACATTTGCTACTCTGCCGGCAAGCCTCTTAGTGACCGTGAGCAACAAGGAGAAGGCATTCATTCGAGCCAGTCGAGTGGCACACCTGGCCACAACTGACAAAAACGGACATCCCCACATCGTTCCTATTTGTTATGTATTGGACCGAGAAGACCTCTATTCCCCTATTGATGAAAAACCCAAACGGTCAGCTCCCCTCCGCCTAAAAAGGATAAGAAACATTCTGACCAACCCCCATGTCTCGGTAGTCGTGGACAGATACGAAGACGATTGGACCCGGCTAGCCTATGTCCTAGTTAGGGGGAAGGCACAAGTGCTGACCCGAGGGGGAAAACACAAAAGAGCCGTAGCCCTTCTTAGAAAAAAATACCCACAGTATCGTGCCATGGCGCTTCACCAGCGACCCATCATCCGCATCACTTCAACCCATTGCAACAGCTGGGGGACACTGTAGAGCCCACACGGGGCATCGTTATTCGTATGCTCGTTTAATCGTATATTCGAATCAACGATTAACGAACACACGAGTAACGTAGTTGGGGGGGGCCTCTATTGCCGTAATATGCGCCATAGGATATAGGGAATTTTAAAGGAGGCAAGATGGCCCTAGTAATCAGTGAAAAAGAGACGAGAGAATTGATCGACATGAAGCAGGCCCTCAAGGCAGTGGAACAAATGTTTCACGACCGCGCAGGGGGAAAAGTGAGGAGTCTGCCTAGAAGAAGGCTAAAGAGCAGCACCAGGCAGCTCAACGTCATGGCTGCGTGGCAAGCGGATTGGGATTTGATCGGCCTGCGGGCCTATATGGGAGGCGCGAATACGATCACGCTATACAACGGACAATCAGGTGAGCTGAGCCTGGTCCTTAATGCAAGATACCTGAGTAGTCTGCGCACCGGGGCTGCCAGCGGCGTGGCAGCGAAATATCTCGCTCCTAAGAACTCCAAGATCCTCGGACTCATCGGCACCGGTAAGCAAGCCACATTTCAGGTAGAGGCCATCGTAGACGCCTGCAAGGTTCAACAGGTACTAGTCTTCGGACGTAACCCAGAGAGGAGAACGGACTTTCTCCGGCAGATGAGCAAGGTCATCCCTGTGGAGTTACAGGAGTCCCCATCCATTGAGGCAGTGGAACAAGCATCAGACATTTTTGTGTTGGCCACGGACTCGACCACTTCGATCACGGACGGAAGCCGGCTGAAGGACGAGGTGCTGGTCATCACCATGGGGGCAAACGCCACCGCCAAGCACGAGGTCTCAACGGATTTCATCCAACGCATG
>JACZXR010000227.1 GCA_022571535.1 Deltaproteobacteria bacterium
AACGTGGAGCCCAGACAACCCAAATCGTTTCAGATTTAATTAAAAAGGCGGCAAGGACAAGCCAACCTTCCCTGCCTTCCTGACAAATTCTAAAGACGGGAGGTTATCTCCTTCATGAAGGAACTGGTTCAGTACTTAGCAAGATCTCTGGTTGACAACCCCGACGCCGTTGAGGTCATCGAGACCCAAGGAGAAACTGCCTCGGTTTTGGAGTTGAAGGTGGCAAAACAAGACCTCGGCCGGATCATCGGAAAGCAAGGAAGAACGGCAAAGTCAATTCGAACCATCCTGAATGCAGCCGCCTCAAGGGTAAACCGAAAGGTGATTCTCGAGATTGTGGAAGAGCGATAACAGGGATGGTCCCTCAGATAGGGTACCCGAACGGCTCGTCCCCCTAGGGGAGCTTGTTTCCACACATGGCCTCGAAGGGTGGCTCAAGCTAAAACCATATAACCCCCAGAGTACTCTTCTCTATTCTGCCAAAGAAGTGGTGTTGGAAAAGGATGGAATCCGCTCACGACATTACCTCGAGAGGAGTAGGGTTCACCAGCAAAATGCCCTGGTAAAACTCCGAGGGACCGAAGAGATCAACCATGCCAAGAAGTTGATCGGTTCTGTCCTGTCCGTAGGAGAAGATGCGCTTCAACCTCTCGAACCGGGCGAGTTTTACTACTATCAAGTGGTGGGCTTCGACGTGCTGGACACCCACGGCGAATGGATTGGGAAGGTTACCAGGATCTGGTTTAAGCAGGGAGGCGATCTCTACGTGGTGGCAGATGCCTCCAGGGAGTACCTCATTCCTGCCGTACAAGAGGTCATTGAGAAGATCGACATCCGCGCGCGGAAAATGACCATCAATCCTCCCGAAGGGCTTTTGGAAGTCTAGGTCCGTTCCAACGTTACCCCGATCCGAAAACAACCGGCGTAGGAGTAGTGCCTGAGATAGTTGGTACGGCACTAGCCACCAAGCTCGTTTCTGACAAACGTCATGCTTGATATTACTGTAATCACACTTTTCCCGCCCATGTTTTCATCCCCGTTGGGTCACGGCATCTTAAAAAAGGCCCAGGATCGGGGATTGATTTCGGTCCGCCTAGTTGACCTCAGAGACTATGCCACGGATCGCCATCGAATAACGGATGACTATCCCTATGGGGGTGGTCAGGGCATGATCCTGAAGCCTGAGCCTCTAATTACAGCAATCGAAGATGTAAGAAGAAGGCTAAAGAACCCGCGTGTCATTCTGCTAACCCCACAGGGAAGGACCTTCAATAATAAGGAGGCCCATCAGCTTGCGCGAGAGAAAGAGTTGGTTTTAATCTGTGGCCGCTATGAAGGGATCGATGAAAGGGTCAAAACCTCTGTCGACGACGAGTTGTCCATCGGGGATTACACCCTGAGCGGAGGAGAGATTCCAGCCATGGTCGTCATCGATACAGTGGCCCGGTTTATCCCCGGTGTTTTGGGCAATATAAGGTCGGCGCAGGAAGAGTCGTTCAATAACGGACTTCTAGAATACCCACAATATACCCGTCCAGAAGAATTCAGAGGACTTAAAGTGCCTGAGATCCTCCTCTCAGGGGATCACGATCGGATAAAACATTGGCGCCGAGAGATGAGCCTTAACCTGACGCGGAGGAAGCGCCCCGACTTATTCAGGAAGGCACCACTCACCCCTGAGGAAAGGCAGCGTCATGCGCAGCCACTGACCCATCTCTATTTGGCGCTTCTTCACTATCCGGTTTATGATAAAAACGGCTGCGTCGTCACCTCGGCGATCACGAACATGGACATCCACGACATTGCCCGCTCTGCACGCACTTACGGCGTAAGGAGATTTTACGTCATTAACCCCGTTAAGGCACTGCAAAAACTAGCAGCCAAGATTGTTGACCACTGGGAGCATGGATACGGAAGCTCGTATAACGAGACCAGAAAAGAGGCCCTTGCCCTGGTTCGTTTAAAAGACACGCTGGACGACGCCATTATGGAGCTGGAGCAAGAATGCGGAAGCCGACCCTGTCTCGTGGCTACTACTGCACGGGAAATCCGCGGCGTACAGAAGACCTCTTTCGCTACGCTGCGGCAAATGCTAAAAGAGAGTTTGGGCCCTTTCTTGCTTCTCTTGGGTACAGGCTGGGGCCTGACAGAATCGTTCCTGACCCAGTCAGACTATATCTTACAGGCAATCGAGGGATCAGACAGCTACAATCATCTATCAGTTCGCTCGGCAGCAGCTGTTATGCTGCACGAGCTTTTGGGAAATGGATAGTAGAAGGGAGAAGGTTATGGACGTAGTAGATCAGATCGAAGCCGAACAAATGAGAGACGTACCGTCTCTTAGGCCAGGCCAAACCGTCCGCGTACACGTTAAAATAGTTGAGGGAGAAAAGGAGAGAACGCAGGTTTTCGAGGGAGTCATCATCGGAATCTCGGGGAAGGGAAATCGAGTCACCTTCACGGTAAGAAAGATCTCTTATGGAATTGCGGTGGAACGGATCTTTCCCCTTTACTCACCGCACGTCGAAAAAATTCAGGTTGTCTCTAGCGGAAAGGTCCGCCGGGCCAAGCTTTATTACCTGAGGAACCTTTCAGGAAAACGAGCGCGTCTTTTCGAGGATGACCGTTATCGGTCCTAGACCACGGCTAGGGTTGAAGCCCAGGTCCCTCAGTGACTCAACCATAATATCCCACCAAGAGCAGACACCCATCAGTTTCATTCTTAGGACCTGTGTCCACGCGCCCATGGCCGAATTGTGATAGCGTTTCTGTATGGAGCTATTCGACTCCTCTCCACCAAAAGAGAGACCACCTTCTATCCCCTTAGCCGAGAGAATGCGGCCCCTGACCTTGGACGAATTTGTGGGCCAACGGCACTTACTCGACCCTGGAAAATTGCTTCGGGAGATAACTCAAGCAGGTCGCCTCCACTCTCTTATCCTCTGGGGACCACCAGGGTGCGGGAAAACCACTCTGGCACGGCTCCTGGCAACATCCTGCGGGGTCCGCTGCGTTCAATTCTCGGCCGTCACCTCTGGGGTCAAGGAGCTTAAAAACATTCTTGAAGAGGCGAAGCGCCTCCATCGCCTGTCCATCCCCATGGCCCTCCTGGTGGATGAAATCCATCATTTCAACAAGACACAGCAAGATACCTTTCTCCCTTACGTCGAACATGGCGATCTCACCCTCGTCGGTGCCACTACGGAAAACCCTTCCTTCGAAGTGATTTCCCCTCTACTGTCACGCTGCCAAGTATTGGTCCTCTATCCCCTCTCACCGGAAGAGATCGTTCTGATCATCGACCGGGCCTTACATGACCAAGAGCGAGGACTGGGCACCTTGGGATTAGAGATCACTCTCGAAGGGCGCAGCTTCTTGGTTCAAGAATCCCAGGGAGATGCCCGGACTGCCTTGAATGCCCTGGAGACCGCAGCGACTATGATCCACCGGCAAGGGGGTAAAACAGAGATCGATCTCTCGTCCCTCCAAGAGGCATTACAAAAAAGGCCGTTACTTTACGATAAATCCGGCGAGGATCATTACAACATCATATCGGCTTTCATTAAAAGCATGAGGGGAAGCGATCCCGACGCCGCCCTTTACTGGCTTATCCGGATGCTGGAATCGGGCGAAGATCCGCTCTTTATCGCACGCCGAATGATCATCTTTGCGTCGGAGGATGTCGGAAATGCGGATCCTAGGGCACTCCAGGTAGCGGTTGCAGCCAAAGACGCTTTCCATTTCGTTGGCCTGCCCGAAGGAAGAATACCCCTTTCCCAGGCAGTCACCTATCTTGCGACGGCACCTAAATCCAACGCCTCCTACAGGGCCATGCTCAAGGCAGCCAAGGACGTCAAAGCGACGGGGGCCTTACCTGTACCCTTACACCTGCGCAATGCACCCACCGCCCTGATGGAAGAGCTGGGCTACGGAAAGGGGTACCGGTACGCCCATAATTTCCCTGGTCACATCGCTGACCAAGAGCACCTGCCCGAGGAACTCAAGGGGAGGAAGTACTATGATCCCTCCGATTTCGGCTACGAGAAAACGATCAAGGAGAGGATGAGGGGCTGGGAGGAGACAAAGAAGGGGAAAAAATAGTTCCTGTTAAAATACCTATGACAATGGAGGTGACAGCAGTCGAAGGTTCTCAGTGTCTGGTTTTGTGTTGCTCCAGCCAGGACAGGACATTCGATTTGAGCGCTGCTCTTTCAGTCGTGCTGATCCCGTGAGGGTCGAAGCGATAGCGGTAGTGGAGGGAAACAATAGCGGGCAAAGATACGGTGGAAAGAAATTTTTCCTGCTCAGCATTGATCCGTTGAATCCAACCTGAAAGCGGCTCCCAGGGGTGCCGAGTAAACCCCAATTCGTTCAACCTTTTCTCCATCACATAAAATTCAGAATCTTCGCCAGGACGTGAGCGGACTGCATCGGTCTGTTTGCATTGCCCTGCCCCGACTTGAACAAGTCGGTTCTTGAAATATAATCTCCACACCAAGAGGAGAACAAACGGGATCAGAAGCCAGACACCATGCCTTCCAACCCCACCCTCCCGTTCTCTCCACCTCCACTTTGAAAAAAGAAACACACCCCAGGACCAGAGGTCGAAAACCGGTTCCCACAACGAAGCTGTGGTTCCGTCGGCACTGAACCACGCGGCCGGGGTGGTATCAAAATCCTCCCAAGCCCCATCAACATACACCAGCGCCCAGGCATGGGCGTGTCTTCCGCGAACGACATATCTGTTCTCGAGCCGACTGAATTCCTGGACCGAGTAGCCGGTGGCATAGCGAGCCGGCATACCGGCCGCCCTGAGGAGCATTACCGTTG
>JACZXR010000228.1:0-2772 GCA_022571535.1 Deltaproteobacteria bacterium
CAGCCCTCAGCAGTCAGCATTCATTTTCTTGCTGATACGGGAGAGTACATAGAGTCAGGCAATGACCGCTTACCGTGTCACCCAAGGCAAGAATACCTTCTCATTTGACACGTTGCGCTTAGCCCTGCAACCTTACCCACTTTACTCATTGGAGAGGATAATCTTGCCCCATTTTTGCATTGTTTCTTCAAAGTCCTGTTCACTGATCGTACTTGCCGGAGGAAATTCCTTTATCCAGTGAAAAGGCTTGCAGGCATCGATGATGCCGCGAGAGCTCGTGAAGTTTCTCTTCCGTTTTTCATCCGGCGGTATCCTTGGGTCTATCGTGGAACTCCAGCAGGAATTGGCCACTTCAAAGGATGTTGCAGGATCGCACCTCGTCCCGATCGCCCACAAGACATCGTTTACATTTGATGGATCTACATCATCATCGACTATCACAATGAACCTACCGTGGTAGCCCCCGGACCGGCTCCCCAGCACTGCGTGTGCAGCCTGCCGACTGTGGCCAGCGTACTTTTGCCGAATGGATACGACAATGAAATTGTGGTAGCCGGATTCGAGAAGCCAGACTCCTTGGACCTCGGGAACCCCTGCCTTCTCTATGGTGTCCCAAATCGATGCGGCCTTGAAAAGGGAGGGAAAAACCAGGGTGGAGTAGAACGGCTTGAAATGAGGAAAACCTGTAATGATAGGGTCCTTTCTGTAGAAGACGTGTTTGACCTTAACAATCATCTCCTCCCGTGAACCAGAGGCGTAATAGCCTGTCCATTCGGCAAAGGGTCCCTCTATTCGCGACTCTTCATTCGGTGAGGGTGACTCCCCTAAAAAGACTAGTTCGGAACCGGCGGGAAGGGGCAAATTCGTGAGCTCGTTATCAATGACCTCTACCGGACCCTCAGCGAGGCCGCCAGCGATCTCATATTCGGAGACGCCCGAATATGCCAGGCTGGGAGTGCTCGCAACAGCGAACAATATGGGATCGATCCCGCAGGCCACCGCAATAGGGGCCCTTTTGCCCTGGGCCCAGTATTTTTCAAGTATCATTTTCCCATGCCTGCCTGGCGAGATGTATACGCCCAACGTAGCTTTGTCATGGACTTGGGTCCTGTAAGTTCCAATGTTGACCCAGCCAGTCTCGGGGTCCTTGAGAATCACGGCGTCCATGGTGCCGATGTATCTTCCCCCGTCCTCACGGTGCCACTTAGGGGACGGAAACTTGAGAACGTCCACCTTGCTGCCCGAATCGATATTTTCAAGAACGGGGCCAGTAGAGACCTTCATCGGGGGTATCCGCTTGAGGTTTTCGAGTTTTTTCTTAAAGGCCCTGACCAATCTCACGCCGCAGAGCAAAGGATCCATCCCTAGAGCTAGGGCGCTCCTTTTCTGTGAACCTACAGCATTGGTAATTACCCTGAACCCGCTGGGGTATCCGTTGATATCGTCAAAGAGAAGGGCCTTGGAATTGCTCAGGGAGGCCGATACTTCCGTGATGGCTCCTATCTCAAGGTCCCAATTCGCCCCTGAGATTCGTTTTAATTCCTGAGCGGCTTCGATTCTCTCAATAAACGATCTTAATGTTAAATCCAGTCGAATCCTCTCGGCAGATTGATGGACCGGGCTACTGGGCTTTGTCACAGGCTTCTCCCTCACGAGTGGTTTTGTTCAGGGAATTAAGATTGATGTACCTCGCCTAATTTCCAGGCGTCATTGGCTCAACCATGATCAGGTCCAGGACGAGATAAAACGTTTCATTTCACCCACAACGTCTCCGGATGATGCTACATAGGGCAGGATAACTCTGGTGGCTCCAGCCTCGAAATAGGGTTTTATTCCGGAGCGAACCTCTTCGACGGAAGTTGCGGCAATCAACGGGAGGCCATTAAAGAGACGATCTGTAATCAGGGCCCGCGCGGCCTGAAACCCAGAGGACCTCCAGGCATCTCGCATGGCTTCGACCTCACTACCGAACCCCATGCGACTCAAGAGATCCCGGTAGTAGTCCGCCAGGGCATAATAGGTAAGCACGCCGCTCAGGGCCTCTCTGGCCTGGCCATAATTCTCGGCGACCGAGCAGCGGACCTTGCAGATGATCTCCCTGCTTTCAGGATCCTCTCCCGCCTCTCGTGCCCCGCTGTGCACTTCCCCGACGATGCGCCGGATCTGTGCCGGGTCAGCCATATTGATGAGCACGCCGTCTGTGTGACTCCCTGCCAGGCGGCTCATCTTCGGCCCGAACGCCGCGAGATAAATGGGTATCTTTCTCCCGGAAGGCTTGAAGGCTATCTTGAAGCGTGAGGCCGAAAAAAATTTCCCGTCAAAATTTAGTTTTTCTCCTTGCATGGCCAGACGGACAATCTCCAGATACTCTTTGACTCGGCCAAGCGGGTGATCGAAAGGAACACCGTGCCACTTGGCTATGGTCTGATTCGATGACCCAATCCCCAGCAGGAATCGGCCTTGCGACAATTCGTCGAACCCTACAGCCTGTAACGCTAGAGTAGCCGGGGTACGACCCAGGATGTGGTAAATTGCAGACCCGATCTTGAGTCGCTTTGTCGTCGCGGCAATGGCTGCCAGCATCACCGTGGGATCCTTGTTGTTTGCCTCGCCTCCCCAGGCGCAGTCGAATCCATGATCCTCGGCCATGCGAGCGAGCTCAGGGATTGCATACATCGGCAACTGAGCGCCAGAGTTAAATTCGATATCGATTCGAGTGTCCATGGGTTGATTCAAGAATCAAGTTATATCGGCCACGGGGTTTGAACCCCG
>JACZXR010000228.1:2782-4820 GCA_022571535.1 Deltaproteobacteria bacterium
GGAAACCCCATCGGTTTTGTGCCCGCGGCAAGCCGGGGGGTTACCCAATAATCTATTCCCTTTAATTCCTTGGTCCGGGAGGAGGAACCACACTGATCCCTTCAGTCTTCTCTATATAGCGCATCATCCTGTAGACGCTTTCCACTTCCGACACGTCAAAGCGCGGAAGTTTCTTGAATTGTTTTATATATTCCGGACCCGACTCGACGCGCGCCCCTATAAAGGCGAACTTCCTCTTTTCCATTGAGGTGACCACCTTGTCCCTGAAATCTTCCAGAGATGGTGCCCACATTGCCTCCTTTATCCCGGCCCCCCTCGCGATCTGTATGAGATCGGCACACACACCCGTGGCTGTTTTAATGAGTCCTGAGGCCTCATACATTCCATTGTCAAAGACCATATAGATTAGATTGTCCGGCTTCTCCCGGGCCAAAGTAGGCAGGGCGCAGAGATTCATAAGGAGGGCCCCGTCTCCATCCACGGCCAAGATCTGCCGCTTTGGGAGCGAGAGAGCGAGCCCGAGGGCTATGGACTGAACCAGCCCAAGGGTTCTCACCCGCATGTTTCCTTCGCCGGGTCGCACAGCGCCCCACTCCGTAGAGCCTCCTCCGCCTATAGTGATGACGAGGGATTGCCCCACCTCGGAGGCAATCCCTTTAAGGCAGTCGTACCTAGTCATTGCTGTTTCTCATCATCGGACTCCGGGGAATCCCATCTCCATCAATTCCGAGGTCCCGGGAGAGGGACAACCCTGATTTCCTCGGTCTTTTCGATGTACCTCATAAATCGGAACCCGTTTTCCACCTCTCCGTGTTGAAAAGACGGCAGACGACGCCAACTTTTCAGATATTCGATACCTCTTTCTGTCTTGGCGGCGATCATGGAAAAGGCCTTTCTCGTCACGGAGCTTTTCAATTCCTCCATGAAATCTTCCACAGAGGAGGCCCAGCACGCATTTTTCACCCCGGCTCCCTTTGCCATTGCGATCAAATCCGCGCCGGCCTTGGTCGCTGTCGATCTCAGGCCCGATGCCTCGTAGATACCATTATCAAAGAGCAGGTAGATTAAGTTAGCTGGACTCTGCCGTGCCAACGTTGGAAGTCCACAGGCGTTCATTAGCAGAGCACCGTCTCCGTCTATGGCAACAATCCGACGATTCGGCAGCGCCAGGGCCAGTCCCGTAGCTATGGAAGATACAAGCCCGAGTGTGCGGCACCTGAAGTTTCCGTCACCCGGTCTTATCGCATTCCATTCCGCTGCGGCTCCTCCGACCGTGCAAATAGCGAGGGCGTCTCCCGTCTCCTCAGCGATGGCCTTCAAGCAGTCGACCCTCTTCATCGCCTTGTCCCGAGAACGTTTTTGGTCAAGAGGACTGCCACCGGCCTACGAGAATCTGTGGCAAGCAGCGTTGCCCCCTTGATCGTGTTTTTTATCTCATCCATTTTTCTCAACACATAATATCGGATACCGAGGCCGCTCAGGACCGGTTCCGTCACGGAACCGAGGGTAGAAAACCCTTCGTCCCCTATGTCGCCCGCATAGTAGATCATGAGAAGCATCGGAATATTGAAGTTTAAGGCCGTTGTGGTGAGGCCGTTGCAGCTATTGAGAAAGCCCCCGTTCTGCATGATGATGGCTGTTGTCTTTCCCCCCATGTAAGCGCCGGTGCATAGACCAATGCCCTCCTCCTCCCGGCAAAGCGCCACGTGCTTGATCTCTGGATCCCCATCCACGAGTTCTATAAGCTTTGCAAGATTAAAATCGGGGAGTGAGGTTACGAAGTTGATCCCGGCCTCCTTCATAGATTCGAGAATGATCTTTGGTCCGTCTTCAGGTGCCAAATTCAACCCCCCTATAATAAATGGTCATCTCTACCCCCGTTTATCGGTTCGGCAAATATCCAGGGCAACCAGCGCATACATCTTAGCCGTGTTTACCAGATCCTCTGTCTCCATATAGCCACTGTCAAGACCAGTGGATTTTGTTTTTTTTCGATCGCTTAGGCGGCGGGGGCCAAAGGTCAGCGCCGGTATCCCAA
>JACZXR010000229.1 GCA_022571535.1 Deltaproteobacteria bacterium
ATCGGAGGGTGTCACCAAGAAAAGGAGAGCAAGGATAATCAGGGGTATCAAGTTATATCGAACACAGGGTTTGAATCCCCGTGTTCGACCAAAGGTGAGAGCTGCCGCTTCTCCCCTTTGGAAACCCCATCGGCTTTGTGCCCGCCTCAAGAGGCGGGGTTTACATTGAATAAAGAAGCGAATGGTCACAATTACTGAATTATAGCATAATTCCCTCTGGGGGATAAATGTCTTTTGAGCCCCCTTTATGGTCACTTGCTCAATTTGTAAAAAAAAATAGTCCAGCGAGAATCAAACTGGCAATCACCAAGGGTCAAGTCAGCGGGCTCAGAGTCTGCGTAGGCCAGCCCGCCATCTCCTTATTGTCGTAATCGAGGCGAATAGACTCACCCCGAAGCCACAACTCTAACTGGTTGCGGTAGTGGGGTGATGGGGGATGACCGGACTGTCCTGAAGGAAGGATGAATCGGCTGCGCTCCCATTCTCCCGGAGTAAGTAGCATCCTTAGCGATGCTCCCACGACCTGTCGATATGGGAAAGTGTGCCGGTAAAAACCGGAATTTATGGTTGCCCAGTCGCCTGGGGCAGGGAATGGACCGATGGAAAAAAAAGGGGCAAGAACCCTTAAACGTCCCAGGGGGTGATCGAGGGTCAGCGTGTGGATTTTTCCCCACTCCCACCTATCTGGGTCATGTCCTAGGCGTGCACTGAGATCGGTCTGAGCCTCCCGTAGACTTTTTTCCACAAGGGACTGCCTTGGGCAGGAGACAAACCATGGCGATTGGGGATCCCGCAGGATCTGATCCGTTGGGGTAATCGACTGGTTGAATATTTCTCTATAGGCAAAAAGGAGCTCTTCGCCGAGAACAGGGGCGAGGATATTCACCATGAGGCGCTGATGGAAGACATGATAGAGGGCAGCTGCCTGGCTGTCTGCGAGGCATTTGCCGTCCCATTGGGTAAGTTTTTCAACGGCCTTCCTTAGAGAGTCGTCTTTGCGGGCGATCTCTTCCAGATCGGCATGGAGAACTCCGATAAGTCCTTTGGCCTGCAGAGAGACCACGTCTGTTTGAATTTCAGTCATGTCGTCCGGAGAGAGCCGATCCTTTGCCATCAGAAGTTCCTTGATGCGTTGAATTCGGTAAGGAGGATCGAAGAGGTCGGATAGGTAATAAGGATAAGAGAGATCTGCAATACGATTGTTCGCTGTGGCTATAATGCCCTCTGGGGGATTGTAGAGGCGGGGGAGTTTGCTGAATGGGACGGAGCCTTTCCAGTCGAAATCCCCACTCCATCCTGGAAGGGGAATGAGAGAAGGTGGGTGGGGACGCAAGGGGATTCTCCCGGCTAGGCTATAGCCGATGTTTCCGTCAACGTCAGCATAAACATAATTAAGCGTTGGTGCGATGTGGTAAGTGAGGCTTGCGAGAAACTCGTTCCAGTCCCGCGCTCGGTTGACCCCATAGAGGGCACGAAACTCTTCGCTTGAGTCGTGGGCTGTCCATCTGAAGGCCATGACCTCCCCGGCTGGGGATTTCTGCAAGAAGTCCGTTATGACGGGCCCATGGCGTGTGAAACGAATCGTCTTCTTGATCTCTCTCCCTCCTCGTATCCGGATGGTCTCCAGTTCGCATTCCATTTTCTTCCAGTCGTTTCCCTCCAGATAGGAATCGGGGTCTTCAGGGTGAACCTTTTCGCGGTACAAGTCCGAGTCGTCGCACAGGGCTGCGGTAATCCCCCAGGCGATACGGCGGTTGTGGCCGAGGTGGACGCAGGGAGAGCCGGGAATGGAGGCACCGCAAACATCGAGTCCATCATCCTGTCCGGCCGGAGGTGTGGCCTTCAGGTGGATAAAATACCAGATCGAGGGGAGTTACATTCTAAGATGGGGGTCGTTGCACAAGATCGGCTTTCCTGTGGAAGACCGCCAGGGTGCCACAGTCCAGTTATTGCTCCCGTGGCCACCTGGGGCCCAATGGCTCTGGCCGAAGGTGCCGTTTATGAATCGCAGGAGATCCTGGGAGACCTCCGGGGAGGGCTCGGGATGATACCGGGTGATGCTCGGGCCCCATTCCGGATAGCTGGGAACCAAGGATTTCATTTTATCTTCCTGTCCTTTGAGTTTGTCCGATAGGGCGGCGATGGTGAGGCGCGTAAAAAGGGATGTAGAGAGGAAGAGGGCGAACCCTTTTCCGATGGTGAGGCAGTCTTCAGGCCCCCATGGGTCGGGGTTATAGCGAAGGAGGCGGAATTCCACAGGTAGAGATTTGAGGTGAGTCTCGATGTAGCGATTCACGCCCTCGCTGTAAGCCCTAAGTCGGTGCAAAAATTCCTCCGGTAGAACCCTGAGAGAAGCGCATGCAGCTCTTCGGATCCCCATGAGTCGGACGAAGTGGTCTAGATCGACAGTGGTTTTGTCTTTGAAGCGGACCGAGATCTCTTCCCAAGGAATGACGCTCTCTCCTAAGATCTCGGCTAGGCGACCAGTCAGGAAGCGGCGGTTGAAGTCCATCTGCCACAGTCTCTCTTGAGCGTGCAGGTAACCCTGGGCCATGAAAAGGTCATCTTCGTTGTCGGCAAACAGGTGTGGGACAGCATAAGGGCCCCAGAGCACCTTGACCTTTTCCCTTAAGCCAGGAATGAGAGTAGTGTCCTGAATTTTTGGTCTGGCTTTACGTGACCAATACCAGAGGACTGGCCGGAGGAGTAAGGAAATCAAGTGGATCAATCGGCTATCGTCATTGGTTAAGGGCCGATGAGGGCAGGAGGGAGAAGCGTGACATGCCACTTACATGATGATCTGAATGGAAGGTCGATCCTTTATCCTCTTGAGCCAGTTTGTCAAACCAGGTAGCGAGCTGTCGGGAAAGAGTCCCCATCCCTCAAGGCGCAGGAATCTTGGGATGACTGCCGCATCTAACAGAGAGAAATCCCCCGCCAGATAGGATTGGCTTCCCATCGCCTGCTCGAGCCGCTTGAGCAAGTTTTTTACTTCCCCCTTCGCACTTGCTAAAACCTCTCTGTCTCTTTCTTTCTCGTCCTTCGTCATTTGAGCGCGGATCGTTTGATAAGGAGGATTTAAATAATTAAGGGAGTAGTCGATCAGGATACGGATATTTGCCCTCTGTGCCGGGTCCTTCGGCATCAGGGGAGGCTCAGGGTATTTTTCTTCCAGGTACTCGTTGATGATGCATGATTCGTAAAGCACGGTCTCCCCGTCGACGATCACGGGCACCTTTCCGTAAGGATTGAGCTCGAGAAACTTGGGCATTTTCTGTTCCTTTTTTCTGAGATCAATGGGAATTGTTTCATAGGGGAGCTTTTTCTCTTCCAAGACTACCTTGACCCTCTGGCAGTTTGGAGATGTCCGAAAATCGTAAATCTTCAATCGTCCCGTGGCACTCATCGGTTTCTCCTCCGTAAATGATTTTAGCGCTGAGGGGTATCCACTTGACTCCACCGGCATGATGCTAACATGCGGAAATTAAAGGATTTTTCCAGAATAATTTGCACATTGGGCTATTTCAAAAAAATCCTTGAAAATTAAGACGTTATCCGAATTTTACTGGAGTAAAGTGGATACCCCTCAGGTTTCAAATACCCTAGGCCAGTTTCATCAGAAAGAAAATCTCTATAGATATCTAGGATATCCTCGCGTTCATTGTGCAAGAAGTGTCCTACACCGGTGATAATTTTCGTTTCGCAATTAGGAATCTGAGCGGTTGCAATCTTAACGTCTTCCATGTCCATGATCGTATCGTGCTCACCATTGATGACCAGTGTTTCCGCCTTGATATTGCTCAAATCCACAACTTTATTGAGGCTCTGAGTAGTTTCCAGTAATTTGCCATGGGTATAAAAAGCACGAAAATTCTCTTTTTTTATGGCACTGAATTGATAAGAGATCTTCTTCTTATAATTTTCGGGTAGATGCTGTCCGAAGTTTTCGATTATCAGATCGCTAACTTCGTCTCCTTTTCCATTTTCATAGAGCTCTTTTCCCTTCCTTATGACTTTCAACATCTTTTCGCTTACCATAACACCAAAGCTCGCCAGTATGATTTTACCCACCAACTCCGGATGTCGTGCGGCAAAGACCGCAACCACGATACCACCCCAAGAGGCACCGACAACGTTAACTTTTCCAGGGGCATTTAATGCCAGTAAAACTTGATGCAAGACCCTGACCTGTTCATCCAGAGAGACATCAGTGGGGCCGGAGAGGGTCTGGGCTCGTCCCTGCCCTGGAAAATCGAATAGGGCCAGCGAGTAATCTTTTGAAAAGTAAGACACGACGGATTTCCAGGATGCCATAGTTTGTTGGGCACCGTTTACACAAACGATGAATTGGCTTGCATTGCCATAGACCCTGAATGGAACTAAAAATCGATCTACCTTGAGTTGCCCTTTTCTTACTTTCATCGGATTACTTGCAGACAATAAAAAATTTCAAAGAGTTGCTCATGGCAAAAGTTTTCACTAGATGAACCTATGTGTTTTCCAAAAAACGCGATAGCGATCAAAAAAGTTTACACCCTCACCACTATCCTTGTTGACCCCGATCCGAAATTAATCAGCCAAGGAAATCTTCCCTGATGAGCATCAGACCGTGACAAATACCTGTTTCAAGCATGAATCAGTAACTCACCCTTAGTGTAGTTGCAGACCGACGATCAAAATGCCGGTAACTAGTGTCCTAAGCCGCTCAACACCGGAAATGCCTCGATTATATTTTCGGATCGGGGTTAACGCATGCCTATATCTCAAAACCCCCTTCACCCGGTCGACGACCCAGAACGCCGCCACCGAGCCA
>JACZXR010000230.1 GCA_022571535.1 Deltaproteobacteria bacterium
GCCGCTTATCCCACCGGAGGGTTGGCGTCTATTGTCACCACAGGGATGTTTGTTCCAGGGGCCTATAAAATTCAGAGTTACGAAGGTGAAGTGCTGGGTGTGGTCACGAACAAAACGCCCTACGGGGCCCACCGGGGCTTCGGGAAGTCCGAGGCATGCTTTGTAATCGAGCGCCTGGTCGACATCATTGCAGAGAGGCTAGATTTAGATCCCACGGAGGTCCGCTTTCGGAACTTCATCCCGCCTGAGGCATTCCCATACATCTCTGTTACCGGCCCTCGCTATGACAGTGGGAACTACGCCAAAGCACTGAGGAAGGCTCTAGATCTGGCGGAATACCCGAAATGGAAGAAAGAGCAGGAACAGCTCCGTAGGCAGGGAAGGTACGTCGGCATCGGGACTTGCCTGGTGGTGGAGCCATCAAGTTCTACCCGGATGGGCTCCTACAACGCCGGCTACTATAGCGTTCGGATGCGTGTCGATGCGAATGGGAAGGTGTACGTCTTTCCAAGCGGCAGCGACGAAGGCCAGGGACACGCCACGTCAATTTCCCAACTGGTCTCCGATGAGCTTCAGGTCCCCTTTGACGACGTTTTTGTCGTCGAAGGGGATAGTCTGGCCTGCCCTTACGGTTCAGGTTCCTACTCGAGCCGCTTTTCAGTAGTTGGCACCGCAGCGGTGACGTTGGCGGCACGCCAACTGAGGGAACGAATCCTCCGGATTGCCTCGGTTTTGCTGGGCAAGCCCCCGCAGACCCTGGACCTGTCAGCAGGCCGTGTGCATCTTCAGAATAATTCGGCCGAAGGGGTTTCGTTAACGGAAGTCGCACGCACAGCCTACTTCAGCATATTCCGTTTGCCCGAAGGAGTGGAACCGGGATTGGAAGTGCTGTACCACTACCGGGATCCGAATATAGAGTTCCAGGCAGACGAACGAGGACGTGTGGCCATGTTCAGCAGCTTCCCCTATGATGCCGAAGTGGCTGTTGTTGAAGTCGACATTGATATCGGTCTCATTAAATTTCTCACCTTCGTGTCAGTGCATGATTGCGGCAATATGCTGAACCCGCTTATTGTCAAGGGACAACACATCGGCTCTTTAGCCCATGGGTTTGGTGGTGCCATTTATGAAGAACTCCTCTATGACGATGATGGTAGGCTTCTCTCCTCTAGCTTCAAAGACTACTTTGTACCCACAGTCATGGAGATCCCCGATATGGTGTTGGACCATATCACCACTCCCAACCCATTCACCCCCGGGGGCTTTAAAGGCGCCGGCGAAACGGGGACGGTTGGACCTCCCGCGGTAGTGGCTAACGCGGTGGAAGACGCTCTGAGGCCCTTTGGTGTGAAAATCCGAAAGGTTCCCTTGAGCCCTTTTTACCTATGGTCCCTCATCGAACAGTCCCGTCGGTTAAAGAAGACAAGTATGGTTCATCCCTGACAATGAGAAAAATGAGATGACGGCTGAAAAGATAATCTTGGATAAAAGGGACCATGTTGGCGTCGTCATCCTCAACAGGCCAAACAGGCAAAGCGCCTGTGGATGCCGCTCCCTCGTCTCAGTCTCTATCCGACTTCTGTCTGAGAACTCGAACCTAGGCGACACAGTAACTGTCAACCACGCCGCCTCGAAGGCCTTGAAATGCTTGGGAAACGTTGGGTTATGGAAGTGTCTAGAACCCTGGTCGGCTTCTCTAGACCCTAGCGATTTTCCAAGCCTCTACGGGGACGGATTGAACCCTTTGTCAATCCATTCACCCAGATCCGCCCCGAACCACTCGGCAGGCAACTCCCGACCAAGACCTTTCTTCTTGCAGGCCTCATAGATGAAGGCCCCGGCAGCTGCAAACTGGATGCCGACTCCGGTATTGCTCTTGTAGTAGATGATTTGCTCGTCACTAACTCTGCCTGGATGTTTTCCAATAAGGACCTCGCCGAGCTCACATACCTTTTCCCACCCTACTTTCCCCACATCAATAAGATCGAGGAGCTCCCTTTGCTGATTCTGAATGGCCGTCTCTTTGTTATTGAGCACGATCAAATCACTGCGAGTCATAGTTGTAGAATCGGCCTCGGTGCGACGGTGCACGCCATCAGTGTTGACGATAGTAATAACCAGCTGTCCTGGCTCCAGCCAATTACCGTCGAAAACCGGTTCGCTGGAATTCGTCGCGCACATTACAATATCGGCCCCTTCGATGACCGCACGCGGGTTTTCCTCTGGTTCAATATTCACTCCGAGCGTTTTGGCCATCTCACGGGCAAATTGATTACGGTGCTCAGGTGAAGGGCTGTACACCCTCACCTCCGCGATTTTCCGAACAGAGCAGATAGCTTCCAGATTCCGCCGAGCTTCGTTGCCCGAGCCGAAGAGCCCAAGCACGCTGGCTTGTTTTTTCGATAAGGCGCGCATTGCAACGGCCGTAGTCGCCCCGACCCTTATGGCAGACAGGCTAAAATCATGGATTAAAGCCAGGAGCTCCCCCGTTTTCAGGCTAAACAGGAGGACGAATCCCCAGCTTCTCTTTTTCGGAGAAGGCCATTCCAACCTTTTGTTACCGGATACGATCTTCTCGATAACAATCGTCGAGTCATACCGTAGGGCGGCCACGCCCGAGCTGGGCACCGCCCCGGCAATTATATTTGCCATATAGCCTGTCTGGTCCAGGTCTGGAGGTACTTTATATCGAACCCGCGGTCGGTTAACAGCGATTCCCTTGGCCTCCTCTGCAAAAGCATGCTCCATCACATCGATGCAGTCGCTTACACGAAGGACCTGTTTAACCTCGGGGTCGGTGATCAGAAGCATCTCTTTAATCTCTACGGGTTAATTCCCCGCAGCTTGCTGCGGATTTGAAGAGAGATTCTACGGCTTTCAGCCTAAGAATGACATTGGTCTGTCATGCTGAGTCCTTCGGCCCTGAGCGGGCCTCAAGGACAGGCTCCGCGAAGGGGAAGCATCTCCCTTCAGATACCCCGTAGCTTGCTGCGGGGTAGTTCAATCCCAGGGGCAATTCATCACTCTGCCTCGCGCTTGTCAATCAACCATAGGGCCCCGCTGTACAGATCCATCAGGTTTCCAGGGTAGTCTCTGCAAAGAGTTCCTCCACGGTCAATTCCTTTTCCATCAGTCCCTGGTCAAGTGAATAGCCCATAAAGCGTTCGAGGTTAGCCTGATTGCGTTTCACTCCATATGGCCATGGGTCGTCTCCTAAGAGGCGACTCTCTTCCTCGACAAGATGGCGAGCCCAGGCCAAACTCGACCAGTTTGGATCATCGTAATAGCGTTTAGAGACCTCCTTCGCTTTTTCGAATGCCTCCGTGATGCTCCGCGTAATCCAGCTATTCCTTTTCAGAACCGCATCCTTAAACGCCACTACATGCATAATCGGATAGAAACCATTTTTCCGAAAGTAGTCGAGTTCTTCCTTCCTTGGATCGGCGAAAAGCCGCCGGATCTTATCCGAGCCATCCAATACCTCACGCGGAGGATGCGGGATCATCAAGGCATCGATCTCTCCCTGTTCCAGCATGGCCCCAATGCGTTTTCCCCGTGGAATAGTTTCGACCGTTACCCCTTCCAGCGCCTTAAAGGGAACGGTCTCTTCCGTTGCCACAACCCACTTAATCTCCCGCCACGGGACGCCGTATTCGGACTGCAAGTCCCCCTTAGCTAGAACCGACAGGGTCGTTTGAAAAGTGCTGAGTCCCACCTTCCGGCCGATCAGGTCCTTCGGGGAGTTAATTCCAGCTTTCGCGTTGATCCACATCTGCGAGAGGCTAAAAAGCCTGCGGGGAAATACTGGGATAGCCGTAAAGGGTTTGCCCCGGCTCTTTGCCATGAGATAGGAGGAAAGCGAGAGCTCGCAAATATCAAACTCACCTTTTCGTAGCATCCGGCCATGGCGATCCGACCCATGTTTCAATGGAGTGGACTGCCCTACTTCTAGCACCTTAAGATCTATCCCTTCAGGTTTGACGGTTCCGTCAAAGAAAGGGATATGGCGGTCGTATTGGGAAAGTGCAATTGTCAACTTAAGTTGTGCCATGATTTGAGACTCTTCAGATAGAGAGTAACGTTTTCTAGAAACAAAGGTTAAAAGCGTTAGAGTGGCATTTCAAAATCTCCCACTAGAAAGCCTTATCCTCGAATACCCAGCGGTCGAGGTTTTCAAAATACTGACGTCTCAGCATAAG
This sequence comes from Deltaproteobacteria bacterium, assembly GCA_022571535.1. Taxonomy (GTDB): domain Bacteria; phylum Desulfobacterota; class Binatia; order UBA9968; family CAXXLF01; genus JACZXR01. The sequence goes on from JACZXR010000230.1 coordinate 4,200, forward strand.
GCTCATTTCGACGGCTCGGATAGCCCTGTCCTGTACTTCTGATGTGGTTGCGTACTTGACCAGCACTTCAAAGGGATAGTGGCCATGCTCTTCTTCGTCTTCATGGATCTTTCGGTAAGGATCCGTCACCCATTTGGGTACCGTTCCGGCTTTTAGGCTCATTGCAATGAGATAGTCTGCCACGCCTTCACCTGCCATGGGAAAGGCGGCAATGCGCACGACCGTCTCGGTCAGCGCTTCGAACCCGTTAAACATGGCCATTTGCGCAGGTAAAGGTTTGTAGTCATAAGGCTCCGTGTTTTTTTGTCGAAGTGCTTCTTCAAGATACCCTGCATGGACATACTCCTCGTGAACCGCTTCTGCCAGAGTTGTTTTCACATCCCTTTCCGGGGTGCCCTTGAGCCATCCGCCGAAGATTTCTCCCGCCCGGACCTCGTTGAAGAGTCGGCTCTTCATGACTTTGATGCGCTTTGCGTCATCGGTCAGGGGAACATAGCTATATGCGGGCGGGCGGCCATTGAGAGTTTTGCAAAATGCACTGACTCGATCTTGAATTTTCTTGGCAAATTCCTGGCTATCCATCACTAGTATTTCTCCCTTTTCTTTTCGCCT
>JACZXR010000231.1 GCA_022571535.1 Deltaproteobacteria bacterium
TTAAGAAGGACCTGTTTGATCTTCCGCTCATCACCGACAAAATCTCCGAGCCTCTCGTCAATGGCAGTGTCGAGTGTGATGCCGTGCCGGGTGGCCCGCTCCCGCACAAGCGTGATCGCGTTCTCAACGGCCAAGGGGAGGTCAAACTTAGCCAGCTCCAGCTCCATCCGCCCCGCTTCAACCTTCGAGAGATCCAGAATGTCGTTAATAAGGGAGAGAAGATGTTGACCGGAGGAGTGTATGTCATCGACATACTCGTTCTGCTTTTCGTTTAGCTCCCCGAACATTTTTTCTCCCAACACTTCGGAAAAACCAATAACGGCATTGAGCGGAGTTCTTAGCTCGTGGGACATGTTGGCGAGAAACTCCGACTTGTGGCGGCTGGCGGCCTCGATCTGCCGGCTCTTCTGTTCGATTTCGTGGAAGAGTCGGACATTCTCAATGGCAATCACGGCCTGGTCGGCAAAGGTCTTGAGGAGAGCAATCTGCTTCTCAGAAAACGGGCGGACCTCGGTACGCCGAATAAAAATCAACCCAATGGGAACGCCCTCTCGTAGTAACGGCGTGACAAGGATGGTCCGGGCGCCAGTGCGTTTTTGTGGCGCCTTGGACTTCGGAAACTCAGTATCAAACTCAGCCGTGATATCGTGGATATGAATAGTCTGTCGGTCGATGATGGCTCGTCCACTCGGACGGTCTCGGTCGAATGGCCACCCTTCACTATTGTCGTCGGGCGTAGGCATTGATCCATAAGAGGCCACTCGACGAAGGACATCACCCTCAAAGCGATTGATTTGCGCATCCGTTGCATCACACAGCCGAGATGCACTTTCGGCAACCGCATCCAACACCGGCTGGATATCGGTTGGGGAACTGCTGATCACGCGCAGGATCTCGCTCGTGGCGGTCTGCTGCTCTAAAGACTCGGCCAGGTCCCGGGTGCGCTCCTCGACCTTTTGCTCCATGTTGGTGCGGGAATCCTGGAGCTGGGAAGCCATCTTGTTGAACTCGTCCGCGAGAACCTCGATTTCATCGCCGGACTTTAGTTCGAGACGAAAGCCCAGGTCGCCGCCGCCGATGCGCTCCACCCCTTGGCGCAGCGTTCTGAGCGGACGGACCACACGTCGTGCCACAAAGAAGCTGGCAAAGAGAGCCATGCCGAGACCAATCAGGAGCAGGCTAGAAGTGCGCAATATAGAGGCATAGAGCGGCTCATAGGCCTCTTCCACCGGACGCTCGACGAATACCGCCCAATTGAGGCTCGGGATCAAGGCATAAGAGCTGAAAACCTTCTTCCCCTGTATGTTACGGGCAACCACCGCTTTCGGCTTGAGTACACCCGGGGTCGACTGGAGGGCTGCTTTCACATAATTGAGTTGAGCCACGTTGAGCCGTTGCAATACCAGGCTGATATCCGGATGGGCGATGAGATCGCCTGAGCCTGAGACGACAAAGGCATAGCCGGCCTTGCCGACTTTAATGCCTGAGACCACTTCCCAGATATATTTGAGGTTTACTTCGGCTTGAAGCACACCAATGACTTCGCCGGCAAAACGCTCGATGGGAACCGAAATTGACATATAAGGTTCCGAGTCCCGAACGAAATAGACCGGACTAAAATAGGAGGTTCCTTGCTTGGCCTGCTGGAAGGCTGCTGTTTTGGAAAGATCCCGCTTGCCCTCAGCAAGGACAGTCCGCAGGCGCGAGGCCTGCATATTTACGATCCCATGGGCATCAAGCGCTACCGCCTCAGTGATGGCCGGCTCTATTAAGAGGAGCTTCTGGAGCTCAAACTTGTACTCGGGTGACAGTCCTTTGAGTGCAATCTCACGGCTTCTGGTGGCCGCTTTCATTGTGGTTTGGATCTCTTGAATGAACCGTTCGATCTTGAAAGCGACCCCGGTTGTGACTTCTTGCTGTAAGAGGGATAGATGCTCCAGGCTCTCCTTATAGCGGAAATAGATTTCCAAAAGGCCGCTGGTGATCAGCCCCCCGCCAATCAAGATCGCCGAGATAAAGAAGTAATGGCGTACCAGGCGGCCCCTCCTGCGCCCGCGAAGGGTTCGGATGAAGGGTGATTCCAGCAATCTGTGAATTATTTGCATGGTCTGAATCCCGGCGGCATTATAGCACCTTATAATTTTAGATTCTTACCGATAAAACGTTCAAAAGAACGACTTCAACAAAGTTTTTCGCGCCAAGCCTGTCCTGAGCAAAGCCGAAGGGACGCCAATACCGCAAAGAAAAATATTTTCCTATTTCTCCGAACTTGGCGTCCTTGCTCCGCCAGAGGACGGATCAGCCTCAGGCTGAGCCTTTGCGAGAGTCATCGTTTATCCGATTCCGTAAACCTGCTTTCCGCTTAGGCCGATGATCCCCATCTGCATCGTTTCAGGCCGAAATAACTGCTCCTATTTCTTTAACCGAGGCATAAGACCATTCGTTGTAAGGAAATCAATGACCAGTTCGTCAAACCCGGCGGGGTCTTCGATACAGCATGCATGACCGGTCCCCGGCAAGACCATGTGAATCGCCCCGGGAATGAGGTTAGCTGTCCGCCGCCCTGAAGCTAGCGACATATCGTATTCGCCGTTGATGACAAGGGTTGGAACCCTCATCGAGGGGAGATGGCTGACGAGGTCCGTCCCGGCGCGCGCGCGAAAAATCTGGGCGATCGACCGGCCCGAGAGCCAGGGGTTTCTTTCCAGGAACATCCGGAGCAAATACCCCCCCAGTTTCGTCTCAGGAAAGCCGGGGGCTACGAGCTGCTCGATGTGCTTTTTATGATAGGTTTCTAATCTCTCCGTGTAGCCGCGAATCCTCTCCTGAATCCGCTCTCCTCCGCCGCTGCTCCCGCCGACAAGGACCAAGGCCTTGAACATCTCTGGATGGTCGAGGCCGAGGAGCATAGCAATGCCGGAACCGACGCTTACACCACCAAGGATTGCCTCGCTCACGCCCTCTTGTCGGCAAACCGAAAGGACATCATCGCCCATGTCCTTGAGGGTAAACTCGCTGGTGGGTTTGTCGGACCGCCCATAACCCCGGATGTCAATCGCAATGACCCTGAAGGTGCTGGAGAAATGGCTGATCTGGTACATCCAGAGATTGTGATCAAACGGATTGGCGTGGACCATGACAAAAGGGAGGCCCTCCCCGGAGACTTCGTAATAGATTTTGATCCCATTAGCTATACAGTAAGACAACGGCCTCTCCTCCCTGAGAACGGTATTTCTTCGAATCAGCATCTCTGCCGGATTCCAGATTTATCCAAAACTGAAGAAAAACAATGTATAATCTGCTCAACAATGAACGACAATGAAAACAAATCGGCAGTGCGCCTCGACAAATGGCTCTGGGCTGCACGCTTTTTCAAAACCCGCTCCCTTGCAGCCCAGGCCGTTTCAGGTGGGAAGGTGCATCTCAATAGTCAACGCGCAAAACCCGCCAGAGAGCTCCGAAGCGGAGACGAGTTGAGCATCAGACGGGGTGAGTATGAGTGGGTGGTAGCCGTTCGCAGCCTTTCCCGCAAGCGGGGCCCTGCGAGTGAGGCAGCTCTCTTATATGAGGAAACAGAAGAGAGCAGACAGAACCGCCAGGCCATGGCTGCGCAGATCAACGCCTGGAGATTGAGTCAACCACACTCAAAAGGACGACCTTCCAAAAAGTCTCGTCGGCAGATTACCCGTTTCACCCGAGGCAACTAATAACCTTAAACCCCTATTCCCTACACCCTCTTTTTGACTGAACACTTAACACTCGGCACTTAATGCTTGAAATTGACCACTGAGGGGTATCCACTTTACTAAACTACCCACTACCCATGGTGGCTACGAGGAACCACGAGTTTCGAAAAGGGCACAGGCTCGACAGACACCGCCTGCTGAAGGAGCCTGTAGAACAGCTTCCCCCTGTGCCGCGACGTCCGGCGACTAAATCGGAGGGTAATCTTCCACACCGCCGACACACTACCCATTGGGCCTGGTTGACTCAAGTGGATACCCCACAAAGAGCTAATGAATTGCGTTTCGTGCCGACTTGGCTTGTACCATGGTCTATAAGACGGGTTTTTTTGTGCCTCAAACTGCTCCTCTGAAGCCAGTAATTTATTAGCTAAAAACTAGTAAATTTACTAGTTTCAGGAATTACTTCCGGCTGCTATACATTGTCCTATGGTCCTCTCAAAAATCACAGGTCCGAAACGCCCACTAGTCCGACATCCATAGATGACAGACCTGCATTGAGGGGACCATGAAAAAAGCCCTCGTTATAGAAGATAATCCGGATGTGTTAGATGTTCTCAGTCGACAACTGGAGATGCTAGGGTTTGCCGTCATAACTGCCAACAACGGAGTGGATGGTGTCGAGAAGGCCATCGGGGAAAAATGCGACATAATCCTGATGGACATCATGATGCCTGGAATGGACGGGAGAGAAGCAACACGAAGGATCCGATCTAACCCGATGTCAAAGGAAATCCCCATCCTGGCAACCACAGTCCTCTTTACGGAATTGGAGTTAAACAAGTGCATCGAAGCCGGATGCAACGATTATATTGTGAAGCCGTTTACCCCGTACCACAGAACGCCCTGTACGTAAGTGCAGGGATGAATGTTCTGAAGTTCCCGAAGGGCAAGCCCTAAAGCCACGGACGTAAGTCCGTGGTACGGGTTTACTTTTGAAGAGCTCCGGGAGAAGATCCAAGCAACCATCCCGTGGCTGAATATAAAGGCGCACAAGCGAAAACGGCGGCCCGATGTGGAACCGCCGCTTTTGTTTAACCTACGGGATGCACATTATC
>JACZXR010000232.1 GCA_022571535.1 Deltaproteobacteria bacterium
ATTCCTGTATGATCTCTCCACTGTGTCTGTGCCCGGCCGGCATGAAGGACCGAACAGCGCCGCTCCTCTCAGGGTGATGAGATGCTATACTTGGGGAGTTTCCTCCCTCGCTGGAGCCCACCTTGACTTCGACTACGGTTCGGTCCGGTTCCACCAGCCCATGCTTGTAGAAGGGGTACAGTCCGAGTATGGTCACCGTTGCGTTGCAGCCGGCGCTGGAGATGAAATTTGAACGCTTCATCTCTTCCCTGTGAAGTTCTGGAATACCGTAGACGAAATCGCCAAGCATTTCCGGGCATGCATGCGGCTTTCGGTACCATTCCTTGTAGTCGCTTTCCTGCCGTAGTCTGAAATCGGCGCTGAGGTCAATGAGCTTGGGAGCGATCTTCCTGAATTCCGAAATCTTCTCCATGGATCTTCCGTGGGGTAGCGATAGGAAAAGAACGTCGCACGGACGAAGATCTTCGATCTTCGAAAATTTCAGCTGAGTTCTTTTGCGGAGGTTGGGATGGGCTCTGAAGACAAATTTCCCGGCCAGACTCTCCGAGGTGATCTGGGAAACCTCCACGCTCGGATGGAAGAGGAGTAATCTAAGCAGCTCGCCTCCGATGTAGCCGGAGCCGCCGGCTATGGAAACCTTTATCCTGTTCATGTGCCGGATTGAGCCACCTGAAGCACGTAGTCTACGATCAGCTCAGGTATATTAACTCCCGTGGTAGTGATGCTGTTTCTGAATTCCATGGTGTAGTTTACTTCGTTGACGAGGAGCCCGTTTTTAGTTTCGAAGAGATCCACGGCCACGATACCGCCTCCTACAGCTTTGGCTGCCTTTACCGAGAGCGTTTTTAACTCATCCGTCAGGGGGCAGTTCTGTGCGATCCCGCCCCTGGCCGTGTTGGTGATCCAGTGATCGGAAGAACGGTATATGGCGGCGATGCACCTATCTCCTATGACGAAGCTGCGGATGTCCCGGCCGTTTTTTTCAATATATTTCTGGATGTAAAAAATGGAGTGGTGGTAGGTTCCCAGGGTTGCCTTGTGCTCCAGGATGGATTCGGCGGCGTCCCTGTCGTTCACTTTGGAAAGCAGCCTCCCCCACGAACCCACAGCCGGTTTCAAAACCACCGGGTATCCCATTTCTTCGATGGCCTGTAGGGTAGACTCCTCAGTAAAGGCGATGCGCACTTCGGGCTGGGGGATGTTGTGCTCTTGAAGGTGGATTGATGTCAGGATCTTGTCCCCGCAGATGGTGGCCACCTTCGAGGAGTTGATGCACTTCAGGCCTGCGCTTTCAAAGAGCCTCAGGGCATGGAGCGCCCTGGAGTGATTGATGCACCTCTCTAAAACCAGATCCAGATCAAATTTATCTTTGCCCAAGTTGTAGGACAGCTTGCGGTCATCAATCAATTTTAGCTCGACTCCCTCTCTCGTCTGAAACTCCCTTATTAACAACTTTTCCTCAGGACGGATGAGGGAATGCATGAGGCCGATCCTGGTCATTATTCCCCCCAGTCTTCTTCCTCTTTGGGTGCTTCCGCAAGGGTGAATGGATTGACACCGGTGACTTCCAGCTCGGAGCCGCACTCAGCACAGGCTATGAGTTCACCTTCGACGGTATCGCCCTTTAGATCCACTGTTCCCCCACAAACCGGACACTCAGGCATTTTGTCCCCTCCTAGTGAAATTTCTTGCTCACGCACAGTGGGTAGGCATAGGTCAAAAGGCCCTTCTTGTTCTTGCTGTTGTTGCTTGGTTGTAAGCTTGGTCCAAAGGCAGCAAGCCAAGCACTCACAACACCTTTTCTCTTCATGGGTCAGGGTCAAACTTTGTAATGTGTAATTAATGCTTTTATACAAGAAACATGGCCCGGCCGTAAGGGATCGACTTTTGTAATACCTTGCCTCATGCCAACTTTTGACTTCAAAGTCCAAGGTCTGACCCTATTCCTTGTCTCCTGTGAAAAGGTCAGTGGTTTTGCTACTGGCCGTGTGATGCGCTCTTGTGCCGGAGGTTCGCGGGACTTATTTGTCCCAAACGCTTTTCCCGCCGAAGCGGCTTTCCCACTGTGGGATGACTTCCTTGTTGTAGACGTTGTCCGGTACTTCACCGCGCAGGGCCCTGAGCACTGACTGGGTTGCCCATGTGACGCCGGGCTTGAGTCCGCTTCCCACATTGGATGAAACCATGTGGGGAGAAAGGACGACCTTGTCTCCAAGTTTCCTGAGCGGGCTGTCCATAGGAAGGGGCTCATGCTCGAAGACATCGAGGCCCGCTCCAGCGATCTTTTTCTTCTGGAGAGCTTCGATAAGTGCTGCCTCGTTCACACAAAAGCCTCGAGAGGTGTTGATGACGATGGCGGTGGGTTTCATCAGGGCAAACTGGGCGGGGCCCATCATGTGTCGCGTCTCGCGGTTGAGCACTACGTGCAGGCTTACAACGTCGGACTCCCTGAGCAGGGTGTTCAGGTCCACGCGCCTGACTCCGAGTTCTTCAAATCTGGAGTCTAGGACGTAGGGGTCGCACGCGAGTATCCTCGCATTCCATGGGCGCATGAGGGTGGCAATGCGGCTTCCTATTCTGCCGATGCCTATGATGCCGATGGTGATACCGGGATAGCCGTCTGAACGGGAGCCGACGTAGGTCCCTTGCATCCCTGAATCCCGCCAGGCCCCCCCCTCTTTGAGGTGCCGGTCCCGCTCGCGGACTTTTTTGAGCAACGTGAGCATGGCGGTGATGGTACCCTCCGCTACTCCCCCCCAGTTCGATTCGGTCGGGGCATGAGTGACCATGATTCCCAATTCCGTTGCCGCCTCGACATCAATGTCGTCCACGCCAATGGTGTACTTGGCAATGATGCGGAGGACTCTCGAACTCTGCATGATTTTCTGTGTGATGGGCGAACTCCGTATGGAGGTCCCAACCAGGGCGTCGGCCCCCTTGGCTATTTCGGCCATCTCGGTTTCGTTGTCCCCCTGTGGGGTGTCCCAGGAGGCTTTTCCCAGTACCAGCTCACAGCCCTGCCCTTCGAGCAGCCTGTGGCTCTCGCCCGTCGGGTCCAACGGCGCGAAAATAAAAACCTTGGCTTTGTTCATGATGGAACTCCATCCAAATCAGCTTTGCTGTGCTTTCCTTTTTTTCAGAAACTGTATGTAACCCAAGGTGTCGGCGGAAACAATGCGTCCGATGGGGCCCGTGCTATAAGAAGCCGCTACCACCTTTTTGTCGGAGTCCAGAATAAGGTTGGTGGCATGGAAAATCTTTCGCCCTTCTTCCCAAAAGGCGCCGATTTTTTCTGCGTCCCTGGGTACCTCAAGTCCATAGGCGACGGGAAACTTCAGGTTTTGTTGTTCCACGGTCTCTTTGGCTTTGTCTGAAGGATCAACGGACAAGGCAATAATATCAACATTTTCCTGCTTGAAGGCGTCGATTTGTGACTGATAATCGGCCAACTGCCGACGGCAGTGAGGTCACCACCCGCCGCGGTAGAAGAGCAAAACAGAATACTCCCCCTTTTAGATCTTGGGGAATCTTCAGGTTCCGCCCGTCGGTGATAGAAACTGTGTACTCTGGAAACAAATCTCCCGTGTCAAGCTGCCGTGCCATAATTTTTCTCCCTGTAATCTTTTGAATCCTTATAACAATCCTTAGCAAGTGCTGCAACGTGGGAGATGCGGAAGAGGTCGGGCCTTGTTGTTTATGGCTATTGCATAGATGTATAGCATTTGCTAGAATCTATTAGTGGATATAGTCTTCGCTTCCTCGGCTTTACGGCATGGATATACGAGCCAAGATTTTTATGAGTTGTTGGCAGGACGTTATCTTAAGATTCGGAGTCAGCGTGATCTGGAGGACGTTTATGAGTTGCTCGGACGGAACCTGGACGGAGACTATCTTCATATTGTCTATCGAGTACTTCCCGATAGGCGCTTGAGAGTTTTTCATATCAGCCGCATGACAGAGAAGCAAAAGCGACGTTATTAGAGGTGTCTAAGATGAAGAATAAAAAGAGAGTTATTCCTTCTTTACGAAAAGGGGCTAGCGACCAAGAAATTGTCCGCTGGACGAGAAAGCACGATGTTTTTGACCGTCTGGACGCTGGTGTCTCGCAAGTGGTGGGGGACCATAGTGACCTGGATCGGGGCTTACGGGAAGCCCTGTTTCAAAACAATACGGCTCAGCTTAACATGAGGATTCCACCTGCGATGAAAGCCGTCTTGAGGAGGCTAGCCCGCCAGCGCACGACCGATGCTACAACCCTTGCCCGCATCTGGCTTGCCGAGAGGCTCAAGGAAGAACTAAAAACTTGGGGCTAACTCGGTCGTTAAGCCCTCCAGCGCCGATGGACCTATAGGGTCGCCGTTTGGCTGAACTCACGACGAAGCCCCATGGTGGTTCGATAAGACTTCGGCGAGCTCAGTCGAGCCGATCACCACCCTCGAGCCTGCCGAAGGAGAGAATAGGACGCCGCCGGGATTAAATTGAAAGGCCCGATTCCAAAGGAGTTCGGGCTTTTTTTATAATGCTGGCCATGCCTCTTCCTGGAGCCGGAAGGGAGATCTGCCTTCCGGCAGCTCATAGATTATTGGGTAACCCCGCGGCTTGCCGCAGGGTATCCTAGTAACCTGATTTCACTTTGTGTCCTTCGTGCTCTTCGTGGTGATATTTCTTTCTTGCTGAAACAGATAAGAGACTGCGGCTGGTTTCACTGGCCTGCTAAACCGTCAGCTCCTGTGACATGTGATAGTATTTGTCTACCACGAAGCACACGAAGATCACGAAGAATTTACAATCAAATTATATC
>JACZXR010000233.1 GCA_022571535.1 Deltaproteobacteria bacterium
AACCCTGATGAGCCTGAGATCTGAGCGAAAAGCTGTTCGTAGCATGAGTCAGCGATTCACCATTAGTATACTTACAGACCTGCGATCAATATGTCGGCAACTCTCGTAACACCGGCCCGGGATTGGATATGGGTTGAGTATTTTTGTCGGATCGGGGTTAAAGGGGTGGCAGGGGTGCAGTCAGTCTTCCACCACAGCGACAGCATGGATCTGGACATGCGTTTCTGCCGGGTGACAAATCGGGTCAAATCTTTCTGCCCCGGGCGCACTATGCCTCAGGGATTCTCTGCGATAGGATCCCGTAATCATGACGGGTTCCCGATTAAAAGCTCGAATAGGGGATCGAGGTGGTCAAGGTCCTCCAGGTGGTCGAGCATTTTTGTGACTTGGGCTGCGGCTTCCTTGTTTAAGGCCCTGCAGGCGCACTCAGTGAACTTTGTTCTTAGTTCCTCCGAACTGAGGGGAACTTGCCGGCTCCCTCTAGGGAACTCCACGCGCTCCGATAAGGTCCTCCCATCTTTCTGGCGTATTGTAACTTTACATGGGCGGCTGCCCTCATTGGATTCACGGAGGTCAGAGTCCAATGCCATCTCGATTTTTTCCCCTACACTACGAACTAATGGATCTCGAACGGCTTCTTCGGAAAATGTGTCCAGTACCAATTTTCCATCAATGAGTGCTCTCGCCAAGATATAGGGCATGCTGAATTTTCCTTGAAGGGCGGTCTCGGGAAGCCGGCTTGAGATCGTGTTGAAGACGTGCTGAGTTACTCCCACTTTGATCGACTCAACGGCTTGTGGTGAGATCTTATACTGGTCCCGCATTTTAAGCACAGCGTCGATGGCCGTATGTGTTAGCCCCCCGCAGGGATAAGGCTTGATTTTAATCCCCCTCTGGATAAGATCGAATGAGTTTCCCAGTTCCTCAAATGGATGCAGATCGAACGGCAAGTCCCTGGAGTAGGCATCATAAAATCCCTTGTGCTCACCCAGCATCGTAGGATTTGCATTAAAGCCCAACTTAGCCAGCCTGGACGCAAGCACTCCGTTTCTTGAGGCCAATCCAGCATGGAGGGGTTTCGTCATAGTGGCGAAGTTTGCAACGACACCGGAAGCCATCGAAGATGCAATTCCGAGAGTCCATTGAATTGCCTGGACATCCAGTCGGAGTAGCTTCGCGCATGCAACTGCCGTTCCAAGTGACCCTACGGTTGCCACTGAATGCCACCCTCCTTGACTCGAAAGGACCGGCAGCGAACGTGCTATCTTTGCCGTCACTTCGAATCCCGCCACGTAGGCCTCCAGGATGTCACGTCCATTCACTCCCAGCTTCTCGCCTAAAACCAAAATGGCGGGTACCAGACCGGCTGTGGGTTGTCCCATCAGGGAAAAGCTGTGGTCATAGTCCAAGGCGTGACCCGCAGTTCCATTGGAAAAGGCAGCCATGAGAGTCGAAGACTTAAACCCTTGGCCTATAACAGTTGCCTCTTGGCTCGATCTCTCCTCGTCAGCCAGCTTCGCGCATATTCTAGCGCTCTCTTCCTTACTCCCTGCCAGGATAACCCCTACAGAATCAAGCAGTGCTGTTTTGGCCACCTCCAAGGCACCCGGTGGTATGGAGTCAAACCTAGTCTGCGCCACAAAGTCCGCGATTTTTCTTGTATAGTCCATATACTGACCTTTCCTCCTCTAGCGATTACCAAAGTAAAAGAACTTTATAGAACACCTCATTGACAAGCAATCACTGGTGGGATTGTCTGATGCAAGATTCTAAGCCCCCGCTGGCGCTTCATGAAAAATGTGGGTAGTGTAAAGAAAAATTTTCATTGATCGGAACGTTTAGAAAGATCCTGGAGATAATTACTACTGAAAGGTAGAGGAGACATGAAATTAAAATCATTACCACGTATTGAACTGGCTCAACTGCCGACTCCACTTCAGGAACTGCCACGTCTTGGGCAGCTATTGGGTGGGCCTAAATTATTAGTCAAACGGGATGATCAAACGGGCCTTGCCCTGGGAGGAAACAAAACACGTAAACTTGAGTTCTTGATCGCCGACGCCTTAAAAAAAGGGGCAGACACGGTGATTACGACTGGTGCACCCCAATCAAATCACTGCCGGCAAACCGCCGCTGCTGCCGCACAAGTTGGTATGGGTTGCGAATTGGTCCTTGGAGGGAATGAGCCTGAGGTCCCTAACGGAAACGTCCTTCTGGATCTATTCTGCGGAGCGAATCTCCATTGGACGACTCGTGAGCGTAGGAATGCAAAAATGGATGAGGTGGCGAGACAGCTCCTAAGTCTCAAGCATAACCCGTATATCATTCCGGTTGGTGGGTCCAACGGTCTCGGGGCACTGGGATATGTTCAGGCAATGATAGAACTCAACGATCAATTGTCGAAAGGCAGGATTAAAGTGGATACCATCGTTTTCGCTACGAGCTCCGGAGGCACCCAGGCAGGGATGGTAGTGGGTGCTCGGATTTCGGGTTTTGAGGGTAAAATCCTGGGTATAAGTATCGATCAAAGATCATCTCAAGAGCCTTCCTATCAAAGTGAGCTTGCAGCCATTGCAAACGAGGCAGCTAAACTTATAGACAGTAGATATGAGTTTACGGAGGACGATTTTACCGTCAACTACGACTACCTGGGTCTGGGGTACGGTGTTGTAGGAAACCTTGAGCGGGAATCCATAAGATTGACCGCTTGTACCGAAGGTCTGCTGCTCGATCCTGTGTACAGTGGCCGTGCAATGGGAGGACTGATCGATTTGATCAAGAAAGGTTTTTTTTCTCTAAAGGACACTGTCCTTTACTGGCACACAGGAGGTGCCCCTGCGCTTTTCGCCTACGCGCGCGAGTTAACCCAGATCCGACATTAGTCAGACCCCGGTTCGACAGGCTCACGGCCCTGAGGTTCTCGAAGGGAAGAAATCAACCTGATGATCATGGATTGTTTATGATTTTTTTATCCCCCTTGCGCACTCATTCATGGTCTTTTGCGAGGACGGATAAAAAAAGGGATGGCCCGACCTGCCACCCCTTTTTGATTAGAGCTTAGAGAGTAGGACTAATAGCGGTTTCGGCGACCCCCACTACCTTCCCTTCTACCGGCCCCGCCACCGAACCCTGATCGGTTCTCTTGAGGTTTGGCCTCGTTAACGGTGAGAGTACGCCCGTCAACCTGGGTATTGTTCAGGGCGTCGATTGCTTTTTGGGCCTCGCCGCCGGAACTCATCTCTACAAAACCGAAACCCCTTGACTGGCCAGTAAATTTGTCCGTGATCACCCGGGCGGACTCTACCGTCCCGTGTGTTGAAAAAATTTCTTCCAGCTGCCCGTCTGTAGTGGTATAGGGCAATCCACCAACGTATATTTTATTACCCATGTTTTTCTCCTTATAGTGAATGTTATGTCTTTGACCCTGGGAATCTGATCACCAATGGGAGCAGAACATGGGAATGTGATTGATTAGAACCACGCTCTGGTCGGATTGTCCTGTAGGCAATGCTTCGCAAGTAAAGACTGACTAGGCCTTCGACTTCTGTCAATTCCTCTTTCAGAAGGCCCTGTACTGAACTAGGACCTTCAATATAGGTAGGTTTAGCCCTTATGTCAACCCAATCCGGGCCCTGCTGGGAAATAACGTCCGAGATTAAATAACCCCTGCCTCTTGGAGCCTTTTGATTTTATCTGAGGAGTATCCAAGCTCCCCACAATAAATCTCGTCATTATGTTGCCCCTTGCGCGGTCCGAGGTGATCCACCGATCCCGGCGTCTTGCTAAATTTCGGAACAACGTTCTGCACCACCGCTTCACCGAGCTCTTCGTCGGGAACTCTCACTAAAGCCTCACGGGCCAAATATTGCTCATCCTTAAAGACGTCTTCCATATCGTAGACAGGCGAATAGGCGACCTCGTATTTATTAAAACAGATCTCCACTTCCTGTCGGGAACGTTGCCCGATCCAGTCGCTTACAATACCGTTGATTTCCTCGGAATGTTCAACCCGTGCCGTGTTTTCCATAAACTTTGGGTCCGAAATAAGATCTTCCCTGTCCATAGCCCGGCAAAGACGGATCCAGATGCTTTGGGTGCTGGCGGCTAGAGTAATATACTTCCCCTCCCGGGTCCTGAACATTGAACTCGGAGCAACATAGGAAACACGGGTCCCGGTACGCGTGTGAAGCGTTTGGAGTTGGTCATACTGAATCGGATCAAAGTCCAACAATCGAAATATAGATTCATACAGAGCCAAGTCGATGACTTGCCCTTCACCTTGGCGCTGGTCTCGATGGTAGAGAGCCATCATAATAGCGAAGGCACCAAACAAACCAGCAACTAAATCCCCGAGCGGGTATCCGGGCGACATAGGGGGACCCTCCGGTTCTCCAATGAGATTTGTCAATCCGCTCATAGCCTCCGCGATACGCCCGAACCCTGGTCGGTCCCGATGAGGGCCTGTCTGCCCAAATCCAGAAATGCGCAGCAAGATAATCCGAGAATTCACGGCTTTGAGCTCATCGTAGCCCAGCCCCCATCTCTCCAGAGTACCAGGACGATAGTTCTCCGCGACAACATCCGCAGGGCGTACCAGATCCTTAAAGACAGCCGCACCTTCCGGCTTGGAGAGATTAAGAGTAACACACCGCTTGTTTCGGGCTATTGTTTTCCACCACAACGGAATACCGTCCTTGATTGGTTCAAGCTTTCTCTGCCCGTCGCCATCTTTGGGGTGTTCGATTTTGATCACGTCCGCCCCAAAGTCGGCAAG
>JACZXR010000234.1 GCA_022571535.1 Deltaproteobacteria bacterium
AAAATCTGTCCATACCGTTTTCCGATCCCTCTAGCTCCCAGCGTGGCCGCACAGAGAGCCGGTGTGACGATTGATCTCTCGCTGCTTTGCGAGCTCTACGACGAGATCAGCTCAGCGCACGGTATCACCCTGGTGGAGGGAGCGGGGGGTCTCTTGGTCCCTCTCCATTCTCGATGCACCACTGCGGACCTGGTGCGCATGCTGAAGCTTCCCCTAGTCGTAGTAGTCGCCAACCGACTTGGGGCACTCAATCATGCCCTGCTCACGCTCGAGCATGCATCTTGCCTTGGCTTGCCTGTGTTGGGCTATATTCTGAATCACATGGAGAGTCTGCCATCGCCTGCCGCGGAGACAAACGCCAGGACTCTTCAATCGCTCACCTCCCATACCTGTCTCGGGGAGATCCCATTTCTCACACCCGAACAACTCAACGGCTCACGTCCGGAAACCAAACCGTCTTTACTCACCGCGCTATTCCAGGAGAGATTGGACCTCCGCCTTTTGGAGGCCGCCCTGCAGCAGGAACCGAGTCAGCCATAATATCGTCTCTTACCGTCTTCGGCCTTTCCCTCTCTCCTTATTGAAACTCCCAAGGACCTCATCATAGAGCCATTTGAGAGGGATCTTTTTTACCTCGGCAAGCTTTTTCAACTCCTCATATTCGGGTACGATCCTCTTCTCGCCGTCAGGCTCTTCGATCATCTTGACCCAGACTGATCCGAACCTGGTCTTAAGCCGGAGCGGCACCCGCTTGAGGACCAAGCGCTTCACAGGATAGTAGCGGATGCCTATGGTCGACGTTTCCTTGAAGATAATCTCTGCGAGTCTGTCTCTAGTGGAGGGCTCACCTATAATCCGGAGCAGGGTTCCGGGTCGGTTCTTCTTCATCTGGATCGGTGAGAGGGAGACATCGCGCGCTCCAGCAGCGAAGAGGCGGTCCAGAACATAGTCGTAAATTTCAGGGTTCATGTCGTCGATGTTGGTCTCCAAGACCACCATCTCGTCGTGCCCCCAGGCCGGACCCGTCTCTCCCAAGAGGACCCGTAGTAGGTTAGGGCGGTCTGGGAATTCTCGCTCCCCAGCGCCATAGCCGATCTTTTCAATAGTCATTCGCGGCGCATCTTCGACTTGAGACCCGAGAGCGGAAAGGATGGCAGCCCCCGTTGGGGTTATGGTTTCACCATCGAGATTGATCCACTGGACCGAGACCCCCTTCAGGAGTTCCAGCGTGGCGGGCGCAGGAACAGGTAAAGGGCCATGCCTTGAAGGGGTCACGCCCCGGCCAAGGGGGACACTAGAAAAAACAAAGGAGTCGATTTTTAAGTGATGGGTGCCTATGGCGGTAGCCATGATATCCACGATGGAATCGATGGCACCAACCTCATGAAAATGAACCCTGTCAGGCGGGACACCGTGGATCGTTCCCTCCGCCTCTGCCAGCCTGGCAAAAATATCGAGGCCCCGGTCCTTAACGTCAGCTTCCAGGGAGCTCTGCTTGATTATCTTTCGGATCGTCTTCCAGCTCCGCCCGGCTCCACTTTCCTCTACCCGGACACGAAAGCGCGTCGCCTCAATCCCGTTGACAAACTTTTTACTGACCTCCAGGCGGTATCTCAAGCCGGGCAACTTTTTTAGCTCGCGCTCGAGCTTTCCCCGTGGAAGGCCAAGATGAAGCAGTGCCCCGACTGTCATGTCTCCGCTCAAACCCGATATCAGATCAAAATAGGCAATTCTCATGGTCAGCGACCGATGGTGAGCCCTTACGAAACTGATCCCCTGTTGTCAAGAGAGGCCTGAAAATAGTATCATCTATTTGTAGTTTTTCAGTCCCTTCTCTTTGCGTGGGGCCGTAGCTCAGCTGGGAGAGCGCTAGAATCGCACTCTAGAGGTCGTGGGTTCGATCCCCATCGGCTCCACCAAATATTTAATGCCAGCCTTGTTCTTCTCATCCCCCTTTCTCCGTCTCGCATAAAACAGCTGTAAGCAGCACCAAAGGACTTATGAATGCGAGAGCTCATAGGTTTTCTTCACTTATTCACGGCCGGTCCGCTCTCCCTCCCCAAAATAGAAGTTAAATACAAAAACCAAGATCTGACCCTAAATTCTCATAGATGATAATTTAATTAAGCTATCCCTTTGGCCTGGAAGCGCACTTTAAGTTGACATAGTGACCGGATATTGGATAGTCTCTCGCCTAACGTTTTGATTCAGGAGGCTTATCTTTTCACACCACACCCTTTCGATGGAGGGCTGCTGCGGCGCATATGGCTAAGTTCTTTAGGAATTCACCAGACGTATCTTCACCGAGAAGTCCGGTGTTCCCCTTGCAATCTGAATTCCCAAACGGCCCAGGCACGGGTTTCCGGCGAGCATGCCCCTGTGTCCAAGGCGTCATTGAACACCTGAAAATCGAGACCCTTTGCGAATTTCGCCCAGATTCGCCGCGGCAAGTTGCCACCGCCCCAGCCCAGTATACTTAGCAGGGAGAATACGCATTTGCTTGACTTGATACTCCATGACGCAAAGCTCATCTTCCCCCGCGAGGATGAGCGATACGGCAGCCTTGGCGTCCAGGATGGAAAAATCGCCGGCATCTACCTCGACAGAGAAACTCCCGCTGCCCGGCGAAGGATCGACGTTGGAGGCAGGCCCCTCCTTCCAGGTGCGGTCGATCCACACATCCACCTGGGGGTACGCGGCGACCGATATGACGAAGAAATCCTTACAGAGACTCGGGCGGCTCTAAAGGGAGGAATCACGACGGTCGGCTGCTACCTGCGGGAGAAAGGGTCGTACGTTGGCAAGGTGGAGGATTTTGCGGCGCGGGGGAGAAGCAAGATTTACACGGATATCCTCTTCCATCTTGTGATTCTGGAACCGTCTCAGATTCCGGACATCCCCATGTTGGCGGAACGCTACGGAAACCCCGCTTTCAAATTCTATCTGCACGGAATTCCGGGACTGCCCATCATGAACGCGGAGAACCTCCTCAAGGCCTTCACTGTGATTGCAGGGCTAAAACAGCCCGGAATGGCCTGCGTCCACGCGGAGGATCACGCCATGTGTGTCGATGGAATGGCCCGGCTCAAGGCGATGAAGAACCCCACAACGCTTGCCGATTGGGCCCAAACCTCCCCTGACGGCTCGGAAGCTGAGGCTGTCCGGCTCTCTGCCTCCGCCGCGCAAAAAACCGGAGCCCGTCTTTATATCGTGCATCTTTCTTCCGCCCTTGGTCTGGAAGCCGTCCGAGAGGCTAGGGCCAGCGGTGTTTCTCTTCACTGTGAGACGACGTCAACTTACCTTTTTTATGACAACGAAGATGTAGCGGGCATGAAGCTAAGACGCCACCCCCCTATCCGCACCGCCACAGACCGCGCCGCGCTATGGACAGGGGTCGCCGACGGCTCCATCGAAACCATCGGGACAGATAATGTGACGGCCAACGCCGAAGAGAACAACTTTACTGGAACCTTCTGGGAGAATAGAGGGGGAATGCCTTGCCTAGCCACACACGTTTCCCAGCTCCTTCACATGGGAGTCCACAAGCGTGGCCTTCCGCTCTCGCTTCTGGCCGACCGGATAAGCCGCCGCCCCGCGGAAATCTTCGGCCTTTATCCCCAGAAGGGGTCCTTCCAGGAGGGTGCGGACGCCGATCTGGTTGTCATTGAACCCGATCTGGAAAAGGTGGTCCGCGGGACCGAGACCGGTTCCCGAACGGACTTCACACCACTAGAGGGTCGAATGCTTCGAGGCTGGCCGGTCATGGTAATCAAGGGGGGTGAGGTTGTTGTTGAGGAGAGCAATCTCACCTGCGATTCCGGCATTGGTCATATTCTGAATCAAATTCCCTCCTTACCCCATATGTAACTCTCTCGTCAGAATATTTTGGGCTAAGAGCTTGCCACTACGGATGACCCAAACGGGCGGCTGTTGAAGCCGAAGGGTGTGCTGAAAGGTGGGGGCCGCCAGCACATTTAGGTCTGCCCGACAACCTGGAGTCAAACCATAGTTCTGAAGTCGGAGGGCTCGAGCGGCATTAACAGTAATGAAATCGAACACCGCCTCGATCTCCTTGGGAAAAGTCATATGTGCCGCGTGGCAGAGATATGCCGCAACTTCCTGCTGATCATTTCGGCCGAATGGATAGTAGGGGTCGTTAACATCGTCCTGGCTGGAGAAGAGGTTGACTTCCTTGCCCCACAATTGCCTTACTCGGGTGATACCGCGCCGGATTGGCTCCTGGTCGTGGCGGCCTATCAGTGCCAAGCTGATGTGTGGGTTGCAGCAAATGCTAACTTCGGCATTCTTAACCAGGTCCATTACCTTGTGGGCATGCATCTCGTCATACGAGGCCAGAGCCTCGCAGTGGCTGGCGGAAACCCTCCCATGATAGTTTTCTCGCATTGTTTTTACAGCCAGATATTCCAGGCTTCGGCTGTTAGGGTTCGAGGTGTCATCGACCAGCATGTGGATGTCCTTGTCGTATTTCTTGGCAAGCTCAAAGCAGAAATCTATGTGAGCGCGAACATCCTCATCCAGATGTTCATGCCATGGGAGACCACCGACGACATCTGCCCCCATCCTCATCCCTTCTTCCATGAGATCTTTAGTGCCAGGATCCCTCAGAATTGCCTCTTGAGGGAAATCGACCGCCTCTATATGAACAATTCCCTGCCACTTAGCCTTTAAGGCGAGTATTCCTACCAGGGGGCGTAACCCGCCGATCGTATCTACATCAGCAAAGACTCGGAACACAGTTGTGCCGTGGAGGAT
>JACZXR010000235.1 GCA_022571535.1 Deltaproteobacteria bacterium
CGCTTTGTTGAGCAGGACTACAGCTATGAGCTCTCGCGTATCGACCCGGACAGCGGTAGACGGGTCATGTTTGCGCGGTCGACCGATACAGATCTCCAGGATGGGATCTCCTTCGAGATTAACGTGCCGAATGGTACGTGGACTTTGACTGCCGCCCCGATCGGCGGATGGCGATTCTCATCGTTGCTACCGCTGGGGGTCGCCTTGGCGGTCCTGGCCAGTACTCTGGTTGCGTGTCTCACCTATAGCATCCTCCTACAGCCGGAGAGTCTTCGCCGAGAGGTTAAGCTACGCACCCAAGAGTTAACAAATACCAATCGAGACCTTGAGGCAGAAATTACCGATCACAGGCTTGCGGAAGAGGCGCTACAGCAAAGCCAAGAGCGTCTGCGGCTTCTCTTGGAGACGACCAACGCCATACCATGGGCGGCCAGTGCCGAAACCTGGCAGTTCACCTATGTGGGCCCTCAAGCAAAGAAACTCCTCGGCTATCCGGTAGACGCATGGTATCAGAAAGATTTCTGGACCTCCCACATTCATCCGGAGGACCGGGAGACCACGATTGACTTCTGCCTCAAGTCCTCCAGCCGCCTCAGTGATTATGAGTTTGAATACCGGATGATTAGATCCGACGGGGACATCGTCTGGCTTCATGACATCGTCAACGTCGAGTCCGTGGACGGTGTGCCCAAAACGCTTCGGGGTTTCATGATCGATATCACCGAGCGCAAGCTGGAAGCAAAACAGATTCAGCAAAAGACCGAGAAACTGTCCACGTTGCACGACATTAACCTGGCAATCAGCTCGACATTGGATCTTCAAAAGGTATTAAACCTGCTGGTGGAAAAGACTGCTCAACTCCTTCCATATAGCGGCCTCTTTCTTAGCCTATACAACCAGGGCAAAGGGGAATTAGAACTGGTGCTCTCTCGAGATTTTTACACGGACGAGTTGAGGGAGAGCCTGCGCAGAATCGGCGGGAAGAGTTTTACCCAGAAAATTTTTGAAACTAAAACCCCTATCGTGGTCAAAAATCTCCAGACAGACCCAGGGGTGAGAGATCCCGAGTTTGCCCGCAGACATGGGCTGAAGTCCTATATAGGGGTGCCGTTAATGGTTCGAGGGGAAGCTCTGGGGGTTTTAGGATTTCACACTAAGGAAGAGTATGACTTTACTAGTGGAGAGGTCGAGTTTCTCACCACCCTTGCAAGCCAGGCAGCCATAGCAATACACAATTCCCAGCTCTATGAGGATATCGCTAAAAAAACCGACGAGTTACGAAAAGCCAACCAGCATCTTTCAGCGCTCTACGCTGTTTCAAATACAGTTAACGAGTCGGCGAATCTCGAGAGCATGCTGCAAAGTGTTATGCGGGAGGTCTTGGAGATATTTCACTTCGACGCTGCACGGGTTTATCTCCTGGACAGCCAGAGTAACGAACTACGTATCAATTCACATCAGGGCTTCCCCAGCAAGGCTGTTTTCACTCGCAGGTATCGGCCCGGAGAAAGTGTCACAGGAAAAGCCTTTGCAAAGGGGGAACCTCTTTTCTTCGAGGATTTGGAGAGCGATCCCGAGTATCGGGCCATGACCCTCAATAATACTGCCCTAAAGGCTGGATTTCGGAGTACTTTCCGCTTCCCAATAAAGTTCAAAGAAAAAACGATAGGGGTTTTCGCCTTTTTTTGCAAGTCCGTGCACCGGTTTTCAACCAGCGAGAAAGAGTTGATACACTCCATCGTCAACCACGTGGGAGTTGCCGTCGAGAGGGCCAATTTGTTTGAAGAGATCAATGCTAGGGTCAGTGAGCTTTCGGCCCTCTACTCTGTTTCAAGAACGCTCAGCAATTCCTTAGAAACTGATCTTGCTTTGATCAACGGCATGAAGAAGGTTCAAGAGATCCTTGGCTTCGAGTCGGCACGCCTCTACCTCTTCGACGAAAAAGAAGGCGTGCTCCGCCTTCTGGCTAACGAGGGATCTCCTGAAGGCTTCGTTCCAGCCAGCAGCTTTAAACCCGGCGAAGGTATTATGGGAAAAGCTTTCGAGGAAGGGCGTCTAGTTTATTTTGAAGACATTCAGACCGATCCTAATTACCTCAAGCTGCGTCCGTCAGGCAAAGGCCTGAAAGCTGGATTCAGGGGGAGCCTGACCATCCCTACAAAAGCAAAAAATAAAGTTACCGGGGTGATGAACTTCAGCAGCAAAGCCCCGCACCGGTTTACAGCCGCTGAGGTTCAGTTGATCGAATCTATAGCCAACAACATGGGAACGGCTATCGAAAACCTCAACCTCTTCCGGGAAGTTAGAAACAGGTCCGATGAGCTTCAGAAGAGCGGTGAGGAACTCCGGAGACTCACGGGCAACTTGCTATCTGCCCAGGAAGATGAGCGCCGCCGGTTGGCCCGCGAGCTTCACGACGACTTGACCCAAAGGTTGGCCGTGCTGGCCATCGACGCCGGAAAACTGGAGCAGCAGTCTGATTCCCTTCCAGATCCAATCCGCGAAGGGCTCCTGGGGATGAAAGAACAGATAGTGGCGTTGTCGACGGATATCCACAGGATCTCTCGCCAGCTTCACCCCTCGATCCTCGATGACCTGGGGTTGGTCGACGCGATCAAATCCTTATGCATCGGGTTTTCCGAGCAGGAAGGTATTCCGGTCGAGTTTACGCCTGAGAACCTTCCCGAGATCCTTTTATCAAAGGATCTCTCCCTTTGTTTATACCGGATTACACAAGAGAGTCTGAGGAACATCGCCAAGCATGCCCGGGCGAAGGAGGCTCATGTCACCCTGGCCGGCAATGACGGCGATGTCCTCCTTTCGATTCAAGATAGCGGTGTCGGCTTTGATCCTGCACAGGCGCGGGGGAGGCCAGGCCTGGGCCTTGCCAGTATGGAAGAGCGAGTACGGCTAATCCAGGGCAGTCTATCCGTACAGTCTGGGCCGGCACAGGGCACAACCATTGAAGTCCGTGCGCCATTGGTCAGGGGGGACGGATGAGACGGCCACGTGTGCTGTTGGCCGACGATCACAAGATCGTCGCCGAAGGGCTACGGAGCCTTTTGGAGCCTGAATTCGAGGTCGTCGGAACCGTGGAAGACGGTCGGGCCCTGGTGGCAGCCGCTCAGAAGCTCAATCCGGACGTGATTGTGGCTGACATCTCGATGCCCTTGCTGAACGGCATTGAGGCCGCTCGGCAGCTCAAGAAGGGCAGCTCGCAGGCCAAGGTCGTTTTTCTAACCATGCACCCGGACGTGACTTACGCAACCAGGGCTCTTGAAGCGGGCGCATCGGGCTATGTCTTGAAACACGCAGCGCCCTCGGAGCTTATCACGGCGATTCGAGAGGCACTAAAGGGGCGAATCTATCTGACACCGATGATTGCCAAAGATGTTCTGGAGTCCTTCTCGGGCGGCTCTCACAAAGGGCGGAAGTCCGACCTCGAGCTGACGCCCCGGCAGCGGGAGGTGCTGCAGTTGGTGTCCGAAGGACGCTCCGCCAAGGAAATTGCCTCCATTTTGGATATCTCCACCAGAACGGTAGAATTTCATAAGTACCGTTTAATGGAATCTCTGGGACTTTGTACCAACGCTGAATTGATCCAGTATGCGATCAAGCACGGTATCGTCTCGGTTTAACCAACGGTTGTATTAGTCCCGCCCAGAACTCTGTTTCCTACGAGCAGTCCTCAACCTGAATAGATAGCCCCGAAGAGGCACGCCCCTTAGCTGCTTTCAACGAAGGTATTGGTGCAAGTCGCCCAGGGTTTCCAGCTTCTGGGATCTCGTAGACCCTCGTAATTTTTTCTCTAAAACCTAGTAAATTTACTAGGTACAGGAACGCCTTCCTGCTGTTACACTTCTAAGCACTGGACGGGACAGATCCGTCTTCTGGTGAGGATACGCCAGAGCCCCGTCCGGATCCGTCTGCTTTGGAAGGACCATGAAAAAAGCCCGTGTGCTCCTGGCTGATAGCCATAAGCTCATGCTCGAAGCGTCGAGATATTTACTGGAGCCCACGTTTGAGATTGTGGGGACGGTAAACGACACGATATCGCTACTTGAGGCTGCTGAGACGCTTAAGCCTGACGTCGCTGTAGTGGATCTCTCGATGCCGGTCTCTAATGGGGTTAATGCCGTGCGCCAACTCAAGAATCGGAACGCTGAGCTAAAGGTGATTGTTCTGAGCGTTCATGACGAACCGGAGGTTGTTAATGAGGTCTTAGCTATAGGGGTTTTAGGTTTTGTGCTCAAACGGTCTGCCGCTTTGGACTTGATCCCGGCGATCTGGAAAGTGCTCCAGGGCCGGACTTACGTTTCACCGGCCGGTCGTTAGAGATAATGGCAGACGAAGAGGCTGAAGCCTGAACTGACTCAAGGACATGCAGCTATGAAAAAAGCCCTCGTTATAGAAGATCATCCGGATGCGTTAGAGGTTCTCACCCGGCAACTGGAGATGTTGGGGTTTGCCGTCATTTCGGCCAACAACGGTATGGAAGGTGTGGAGAAAGCTATCGATGAAAAACCCGACCTGATCCTCATGGACATCATGATGCCAGGAATGGATGGGCGAGAAGCAACACGCAGGATCCGCTCCAACCCGGAGACAAAGAAAATCCCCATCCTGGCAACCACAGTTCTCTTTACAGAATCGGAGCTGAGGTTATGCATCGAAGCCGGATGCAAAGATTACATTGTGAAGCCATTCACTTTTGAAGAGCTCCGGGAGAAGATCCTAAGATTTTCTCCCTAATGAAGGTGTCTCAATGGAAAC
>JACZXR010000236.1 GCA_022571535.1 Deltaproteobacteria bacterium
TATTGTGAGCAAGATCTATAACTCATTGATTTTTAAATTAAAAATTGTTTATTACGATTCCGTAAATTTGTATTTTTAGTTAATTTAGGGTGGTCCGGTTCTTGCGTATGCTTCATCTGTACCTTCAGACAACCAAAATCGCACAGGGACAGAAGGAGGTGATCAAAATACCGAGCACCTGTTTTGGGTCTGAGGGGAAAGCGAAGAATTAATACTAAGAGAGGAGCATTATTATGAATAGATTGAGACTACGAGCCGAAGGGGGCTTTACCCTCATCGAGCTACTTGTTGTTATAGCCATCATCGGAATTCTGGCGGCCATCGCTATCCCGCAGTTTGCGACCTACCGGAAAAGGGGCTATGGATCTCAAGTCAAGTCCGATATAAGAAACGTTGCCACAGCCGAGGAGGCCTATTTTGCAGCTAATCTCACATATATAAGCGGTACCCTCAACAGTAATACCCCAACAGGATTTAGAAAGACCCCGGGTGTAACCTTGAGCGCCGCCATAGGATCGAGTACTTTCCAACTAACGGCTTCGCATGCAATGTGCGGCTCTACTACCTGGACATATAGCAGTTCTAGTGGAGCAATCTCAGGCGGCCCCTGCCTATAATCGGTCACATTATCCTTGACGCGAGATCTCCCGGTTCCCTGGGGTACGGGACGGTGGAGGATCTCAATCGTCTAATTTAGATTGACAAGGCCATTCCGTTCAGAGACGCATTCCAGCGAGAACAGAGGTTCAAGGGGATTGTGGCAGTTTAGGGTCAATTGTTTCTTGCTGCCGCAGGGTTGCAAGGGAGAAGGGACGGAGTCGGATACCCTACTTCAAGATATTCGTTGAAGATGGTCGATTCATAAAGGACCGTTCCCCCATCCTCCAGGGCGGGAACAAGGCCGTAAGGATTGATACGAAGATAGCCTGGCCTTTTCTGCAGGTTCTGCCTCAAATCAACCAAATCTGATTCAACGGGGAGATCCTTTTCCGCCAAGACGGGCCTGACCTTATGGCAGTTGCTTGAATGGAATATTTTTGAAGATAGATCATTGCGCCTAACGCTTGGCGCTATGCGCTTTGCGCTAAAAGCTAGGGTTTGATAATCAAAGAGGGTTCCTCTGATTTCTTGCTCTCTTGGGTCATATAATAGGCTATGCTTTTCTGCATCAGGCCATGGAGGAACGGAACTCCCAACCCACCAAGGTCCTTATCCTTTAAGGCCAGCGCAACCGCGAGGGCCGATCTGGCTCTATCTTGCCTGTCAGTATGGAAAAGATAGAGAGCGGTGTCTTCCATCCTGCGTGAAAATATCGACCCCACCTCACCCGAGAAGAGGTCCTGAACCGCATCCCGGACCACACCGGCCAGCCTCGCTTCTTTCTGCAGCGGATTTAAAACAAGACGGCTCCCCTGGGCCTCTCGAACCCGCTCTACATAAGGCTGGACCCAATCCTCGTCTAATACCCAGGGTTCCAACTCGGATTCCTCAAGGAGTTTCTCTGAAGACTCACGCCACTGACCGGAGCGAACTTCCTCAACGTTTATACCGTCATAAACGGGATGAGTTCTCGGAGAAGGCTTGGCCAGATTCAGGTGAGCTCGCAGCGTAGGAAACTGCTCCAATCCACTTCGCCCCAAACCTTTAGACTTTTCATAGGCCTCGTAAAGAACAAAATCGGCATATTCCCACGGGATGTTAATCATAGTGACCCCGTGCTTATCTTTTATATCTCTAATAAAGAGGCGAAGGTCCTTGCGGCGCATGGCCGACCCCCCCACTTGAATCAGTCCCTCCCGATCACTGACCACTCCTTGAAGCATCTGGATCCCACTACCTACCTGCGGCTTGGTCAACAAAACCAGACGGTTCCCTCCCCCATCGACCGAAGACAGGTAACCCTCAATATTCAAATTTGCTCTATAAACAGGTTTCTGGACCGCTTCCTGGACCGGTTCACGCGACGGGGCAACCAACCCTTTTTGGGCCAGCTTAAACAGGGAACGACGAATCTCCCTTTTCACCTCCCTATCCGCTGCCTTTTGTTCCAGAGAGGTCAGGGCCTCGAGTGCAGCTGGATCCGCTATCCGACCCAGCAGAAAGACGAGGGCAAGATCCAACTCTCGCCCATTTCCAAAACGCTCCCTGAGAGCGCTCACCTCTGCAGGAGAAGGCTTCTCAACAGGGAGACCTTCCCTACGGAGATGCTCCAGGCCTTGTCGGAGCACCTTCAGTCGCATGTCCTGCTTGGCCAATCAGTCCTCCCACAAACTCCGATTTGCTATCTCGACTTCAAGAGATCGCTCTCCTTTGCCCGCCTTCCCGCAATGGTGAAGTTCGGCCACTCCTCAACCTGGGAATCTCTGTAGTTCTCTCGGTACCATTTTGCAATATCGCCGGTGCGTGCAAACCAAACCTTAGAGTGTCCCTTGACATAACGGACGAACTCCCGAAGGACCGTTGCCCTATAGGGACGACCTCCCACGAAAGGGTGATTGCCCCAGATCATGAACTTCGGGTCGTTCGCCCCCTCTTCATAAAGCCAATCAAAAGCGTCTTTCCACATCTGCAGGAGCTCCCGCGGCGTCCTGCCCGCACGGTTAAAGGAAGCGTAGTCATTCAATTCCGTATAGTAAGAAAGCACAGTCAACTCCCCTCTCTTTAATTTGAGAGTGTACGGAGTCTCCTCGTGCTGTGGGTCCATCCAATAGGTGTATCCGAGACTCTGGATGATCTCTGGTGTGAACGCACTGGGAGCAACCCCGGTGGACAGATAGCCCTTGGGAGGTTGGCCCACGACTTGCTGGACGGCCTTGACGGTCTTCTGCAGATCCCTCTTTTCTATGTCCCGCTTTTTCATGTAACTGTAATCGTGGATCCACGTTTCCGTGCCGATCTCGTGCCCGCGCTCCACAATTTCTTTAAAGACATCAGGATAGTTCACCACCGTGATGCCGGTAGGGAAAAAAGTGGTCTGGATCCCCTCCCGTTGGAAGAGATCCAACATACGGAAAACCCCCACCCTCTCGCCAAACTCCCGATCTGTGATTGTCCCGAGACTTTTCTTTGTCACCGCGTTCTTCGGCATCGCGCGACGGTTTTCCTGTTGGAGAGAACCAGGTGTGCCCAGATCCTCCGGCCAGGTCTCAAAAGCCACACAAGGCGTGATAGCAATTCTAGCCCCATCCGGCCATCGGATAGGTTCTCTCTTTCTCTTCATAATGAAATCTCTTCGCCAGGTTGAAATTGCCCCTACTCTTGCCATATTTCTATTAACTTGCCAAGGTACACGTTGCTAATCGCAGTCCGCCCCTCGCTATTTTCTGGGCTTGACATACGGCAGGATGACAGTTAATTGAATGTATCCTAAATCAGGGAGGAGAATGTCTATGGCAGACGGTAAGATTGGACAGAAAAAGGAAGACGGGATCCTCACATTAGAGATCACCAACCCCCCCGTTAATTCCTACACTCACGAGATGCTACGCCAGCTCGATGACGCCATCCTCCAGGCCCGTTTTGACGACGAGACCCATGTCATTGTGATTACCGGGGCAATGGAGAAATTTTTCTCCGCCGGAGCCGATATCAACATGCTTGCAAAGCAATCCCTCTCTTATAAATACAATTTCGCGCTGCACGGCCATGAGGTCCTTTGCCGACTGGAAAACACACCCAAGCTCATCATTGCAGCGATCAACGGCCATGCCATTGGCGGCGGGCTTGAAATCTCCATGGCAGCCGACATTCGGATCGCCAGAAAAGACGCAGGCAGACTCGGATTGGCAGAGGTCAACCTCGGAGTGATGCCCGGCATGGGAGGAACCCAGCGGCTCCCCCGATTGGTTGGTAAGGCTAGGGCGCTGGAGTTATGTGTTACCGGGAAACAGATTGCCTATGAGGAGGCCGTGGAGTTCGGCCTGATTCACTATATCTATGAAAAGGACAATTTTATGGAGCAAGTTTTGGATTATGCCCGCCAGTTCGTTCCACCCAACAAGGCAAGCCTTGCGGTGGGGAAGATCAAACGAGCCATACAAGCGGGCCTCGATGGTTCCTTGGCCGAAGGCTTGGCCCTGGAACACGAGGTTCTTTATCAGGTCTTTGCTAGCGAAGACGGCAATGAGGGAGTGAAGGCCTACCTGGAAAAGAGAACAGCTAAATATCAAGGGAAATAACTTTCAAGAGACGAATCACGAATAACGAAACCGGAGGTTGATGGATGGCCAAACTGCTAATCGGAGGTGAACAAGTAGAATCTGGGAGCAAGGAAACATACGAAGTGCGTAATCCTGCCACGGGTGAGGTTGTGGACCATGCAGCCAAGGGCACGGCCAAGGACGTGATGCAGGCCATTGACGCCGCAGAGACTGCATTCAAGGAGTGGTCCGACGTGACCGCTGAAGACCGTGGCAAGATGCTGACCAACGCCTGTGAGCTGATCAAGGAGAAAAGCAAAGAGATCGCCCAACTCCTCACCCTAGAACAGGGGAAAACCCTATTTGAGGCCAATCTGGAGATCCATCATTTGCTTCACGGCCTCGAGTTTTATGCCGGACTGGCCTCAAAGGTCCGGGGCTCTCATGTCCCCTTGCCCCAGAAGAACGCTTACGGCATGGTCATCCGCCAACCCATCGGGTTGTGTGCCGGGATCATCCCATGGAATTTTCCCTTGACGCTCATGGGAACCAAACTCGGCCCGGCCTTGGCGGCGGGCAACACCATTCTCATAAAGCCGGCCAGCACCA
>JACZXR010000237.1 GCA_022571535.1 Deltaproteobacteria bacterium
CGGGGAGATCACAATCGAGCTTTATCCCGACAAGGCGTCCGTGACTGTCGAGAACTTTCTCGCTTACGTGGATGCTGGATTCTTCGACAAGACCATTTTCCATCGGGTTATTCCGGGATTTGTTCTCCAGGGGGGTGGATTTACCGAGGACATGAAACAGAAGACGACCCGTCCTCCGATTAAGAACGAGGCGGAAAACGGTCTCAAGAACAAACGGGGGACCCTCTCTATGGCGCGGACGTCGGATATCAACAGCGCGACGTCGCAGTTCTTTATTAATCTGAAGGACAATTCTTCTCTCGACCACGGGACACGGGATTTTGGCTACGCCGTGTTCGCCAAGGTAACCGCGGGGATGGATGTGGTCGATAAGATCGCCGCCGTGCCAACGGGCAATCGTGGTAGGTTCCAGGATGTTCCGGTCAAGGCGGTTATCATTCAATCCGTGCGCCGGAAGTAGCTCCGGCAGCGCTCATATCGCCGTTCCCTCCACAACTGTGTTTTAGCACCTCAGCTTCGGATGCTTCCAAAGCTGCACTAGAAGAGAAATGCCCATTAGCCCCGATCCGAAATTAATCAGTCACCGGTTCGACAGGCTCAGAGTTCGACTGTGGTTCGACGGGCTCACCACCCCGAGGAAGATCGAGGGGAGGCTCACTCGAAGTCCGGCCCTGAGGTTCTCGAAGGGAAGAAATCTTCCCTGATGATCATCAGACCGCGACAAATACCTGTTTCAAGCATGAATCAGCAACTCACCTTTAGTGGTGTTGCAGACCGACGATCAAAATGCCGGTAACTGGTGTCCTAAGCCGCTCAACACCGGAAATCCCTCGATTATTTTTTCGGATCGGGGTTCACTGAAGGAGCTAGGATGAGAAAGGCACAGACGATGAGAGCCGTTGGCAAATCCTTTCCCCGGGTCGATGGAGAGGTAAAGGTGACTGGAAAAGCGCTCTATACGGTGGACGTGGAACTGCCCGGAATGATCCACGGGAAGATCCTGAGGAGCCACTACCCACATGCCAGGTTGCTGAAGGTCAACGCAAGCAAAGCGGAACGGCTACCC
Source organism: Deltaproteobacteria bacterium (assembly GCA_022571535.1). Taxonomy (GTDB): domain Bacteria; phylum Desulfobacterota; class Binatia; order UBA9968; family CAXXLF01; genus JACZXR01. Next base: position 1,067 of record JACZXR010000237.1, read on the forward strand.
GGCGTCGTCGCGGTCCTAACCCGGGATGACTTGGCAAGCCTGAACTCTTATTACGGGGCCGCCTATAAGGATCAGCCCATTGTTGCCACATACAAGGTGAGATACGTCGGTGATCCTGTAGCAGCGGTGGTGGCCGTAGACGAGGACATTGCCGAGGAGGCCCTGACTCTCATCGATGTGGAGTACGAAGAGCTTCCAGCAGCAATCACCATCAAGGAGGCCCTGTCACTCAATGCCCCCCCTGTCCATGAGACCTCCACTCACGGCGAACTCATGGGCTACCGCTACCTTCCTCCGGAGGAATTCAAAGGGACGAATATCTGCTACCGCTTCAGATATGTCAAAGGGGATATTGTCGAGGGGTTCAAGAAGGCGGCTTACATCTTTGAGGACACGTTTTACTTTCCCCGCGTCCAGCATTACTCTATGGAGCCCCACATTACCGTGGCCCACGTGGAAACAGACAGGATCACTCTCTGGGCCTCCACCCAGGATCCATTTACCCTGCAGCACCATCTGGCGGAGATCTTCAAGCTCTCCGTGAACAGGGTCCGGGTCATTGTCCCCTATGTTGGCGGGGGCTACGGGGGAAAACTATCGGTCAAGATCGAACCCCTGGCAGCAGCCCTGTCCTGGAAGGCCCGCCGGCCTGTAAGGCTCGCCTTGTCTGCCGAAGAGAGCTTCAAGACAGTCACACGTCATCCCGCGCAGTACCGACTGAAGACAGGAGTTACCCGTGATGGACGACTCCTCGCACGGGAGTGTGAGATCTACATGGATACCGGGGCCTATGCAGATGCAGGGCCCCGGGTTACTCAAAAAGCCGGTTACCGGGCGCTAGGCCCCTACCGGATCCCTCATGCAAAAACCGATGCCTACACGGTCTATACGAATACCGTCCCTGCAGGGGCCTTTCGCGGCTTCGGTACCCTTCAAGTCACCTGGGCGTACGAGTCACAGATGGACATCATAGCCGAAAAATTGGGCATCGACGCCCTGGAATTCCGTCTCAAGAACCTGCTACGAAAGGGGGAGGATTACACACCTGGGGATACGCCCGTAGATTGCAACCTCAGAGAGGGATTGCTTCTTGCCGCGAAGGGCATCGGTTGGAACAGGCGAGGAAGAGGCCCCAACAGAGGAAAAGGCCTAAGCTGCTGCATGAAGGATGGTGGTGGCACCTATAAAATTTCCTCCGCTGCTCTCAAAATGAACCCAGACGGCACCATCATCTTACTGACCGGCACCGTGGAGCTCGGACAGGGAGCACGCACGGCCATGACCCAGATTGCGGCAGAAGAGCTAGGGGTAGTGCCGGACCGGATTATTGTCGCCCAGCTAGATACGGACATGACGCCTTACGACGCAGCAACTAATGCCAGTAGCTCCACGGTGGTCATGGGACTCTGCGTCCAGAGGGCAGCCCAGGATTTAAAGAGGCAACTCCTACGCCCGGCGGGCAAGGCGCTCAAGAGCAAGGCGGAGAGTTTAACCTTCAGGAATGGAAGGATCTACAACAAAAAAGGTCAAGGCATCTCCTTTGAAGATGTCATGATCAATTCCTTTGGAACAAAGGGAGGAGAGATTGTCGGAAAAGGTTCCTATCAGGACAAAAAGAGCAGAAAGGCCGTCCTGGGTTCCCCAACTACGTTCTGGGAGGTAAGCTGGGGAGGCACAGAGGTGGAGGTAGAGCGGGACACAGGGGAAGTCAGGATTCTAAAATACGTCTCGGTCTCCGATGTGGGAAGGGCTATTCACCCTATCCAGTGCATCGGACAGGATGAGGGAGGGGTCATGTTCGCCATTGGACACACCCTGCTTGAAGAGATGGTCTACAGCGACGGCCATCTGGTCAATCCCAACTTGATCGATTACCGCCTGCCGAGCTTCAGCGATCTACCCAAAAATTTCGAGACTATTCTGCTCGAGAACCAAAACGGCCCGGGCCCTTATGGGTCCAAGGGAACGGGGGAAGGAAGCCTCCTTCCCGTTGCCTCAGCTATCGGGAATGCCGTTTGCAATGCCGTTGGGGTCAGGATTCACGACCTTCCTATTACTCCCGAGAAGCTATGGCGAGCCATGAAGGAAAAGGCTGGAGAATCTTAATGGCTGTTAACCCCGATCCGACATTAATCAGCGTAGGTGATCAGCCCTAATGAGCTTCGGATCGTAGCGAAGAGCCCCTTTGTGTCATAAATCAGCAACTCACTGTTAGTGTACTTACGAACCCAGGGTCAATATGTCGGCAAAGCATGCGACATCAGCTCAGGATCACATATGGCTTGATTATTTCTGTCGGATCGGGGTTAAATGGTGCAGAATCTCCTGGCGATTTCCAAGGCTATGCACGAGGGCCTTCTTTATCCGGAATTTTTAGAACCAGGCACTTGGCGCTCCCACCTGCCTTAATGAATTCGCTCAAGGGCGTTTCGAAAACGGAATATCCCAGCTCCTCCAACCTGGAGCGAACGGCGGGGCAACCATCGTTCATAACCACGTTGTTCCCAACCACGATCGCATTACAGGCAAACCTCTTTGCCTCGCCCTCTTGCACTGGGATCAGGGTGGGAATGCGATCCTCCAGGACTTTTAAAGCGTAGGAATCAAAAGCACCGGGATAAAATAACGCCCGATCGTTTCCCAAAGGGCAGAAACAGGTATCCAGGTGGTAAAACCACTCGTTGGTCAACTCAAGGGAAAGGATCTCCCGTTGAACAATCTCGGCAGTTTTTTGGTGAGAGAGGATGTCAGTTCTTATATGATAACCGGCAAAGAAGAGGTCCCCGCACATCAGCAGGTCTCCCTCTCCCTCGAAGATACTCTCTTCGGGAATACGGCGAATCTCATAGCCTCTAACCTGGAACCAATTCTCAAAATGGGGTTTTTCCCCCTGCCTTACCTCATAACGAAAGTTGCTTGCGATAAAATTATTTTGCCAGACCAGGCCGGCATTGGCGGTAAAAACCATGTCAGGCAGTCCTTGCCTTGGCTCCACCAACACTACCTCCACATCGAGCTGATCCTGAACTAGCCGGTAGAGTCCTCTCCACTGCTCCTTTGCCAGCTCGGGCTGACACTGGCGGCTACGGCTCATCCACGGGTTGATCTCGTACTCGATTCCGTAGTAGAGGGGCAAACACATCAACAGTCGCATCGCTGTCTGTAATCTCCTGTTAACAGTCAATGGTCAATCAAGTATTATCGAACACGGGGTTTGAATCCCCGTGTTCGACCAAAGGGGAGAGCTGCAGCTTCTCCCCTTTTGAAATCCCATTGGTTTTGTGCTCGCCTCAAGAGGCGGGGTTTACCCCGTACCACAGAAAGCCCCATGCGTAAGCGCGGGGATGAATGTTCCGACCTCCCTGTAAGGGCAGCGCCCCAAAGCCACGGACGTATATCCGTGGTACGGGGTTTACATTAAATTAATATTGATCGAAGGCTTCTCCGCCCATTGACCAATAACCATTAACCCCGATCCGAAATTAATCAGTCCAAAAAATCCTCACTAATGCACATCAGGCCGCAACAAAGACCTGTTTGTAGTGTGAACCGGCAACTCACCTCCAGTATAGTTGCAGCCCGAAGATCATAATGTCGCTAATTGCTGCCATATGTTGCTCCAAACGGGGTATGCCTCGATTATTTTTTACGGATCGGGGTTAACTAAGCCAGGTGC
>JACZXR010000238.1 GCA_022571535.1 Deltaproteobacteria bacterium
AAGGGGCTCCAAGGGTTTCTCACCATATAGAATCGGATTGATGTCAAAATTTCCTCCCGTCACCAGAATGCCATCGAGCCGATCCAAGGCCTTTTTCAATGTTCTTCGGGAAAAAATCATGGGCAGGATCATGGGAATTCCACCCGCGTTGAGAACCGCTTGGTTATATCGGTGTGACAGAAAGAGGTTTGAGTCGTTTAGCTTGGCAGAGGTGTCACGAGTTACGACGTCAGGCGTGACACCGATAATGGGTGCTTCACCCCGCATCCTCTGTCGAGCCTCCGTCCCGAGCTCAGGCCGAGGGGTGCCTCTTTGGTTGGGCTCTCGACTGGTAGGTTGAATTAGAGAACGCCCCCCAGGCGAGTCGTTGGTGCGGGGTTCATTTTTGAGGGCTTTTCTCACGGCTGGTTGTCATAGAGTTCTTTGTAAGTCCAGTAGTTGCGCAACACGAGCTTCACATATCCACGGGTTTCCCGATAGGGAATTCTCTCGATGAACTCCTCTTCATCACTTGCGGAAATCTCCCTTTCCCATCGGTCCACAGCGTTCTTCCCGGCGTTGTAGGCGGCCACCGCCTTGACCACATTGTCCGAGTAGAGTTGTAAAAGTCCCTTGAGGTGCTGGGTCCCCAGCATGATGTTGAGATCCGGGTCAAAGAGATTCTCGGATGCAGGGGAAGGAAGCCCCATCCGTTTGGCTTCTCGACCGGCAGTAGAGGGGAGGAGCTGCATCAGTCCAAAGGCGGATGCCGGAGAGAGCGCTTGAGGATCAAACAGGCTCTCCTGGCGAATCATCGCCAATATCAAATAGGGATCCAGACCGCTCTTTGCGGCGTTTTCCTGGATGGTCTCCCAGTAGGCCAAGGGATAGCTGTAGCGTTTTAGCTCGGCAGAGGGGTCGGTGAGCTGTTTGGCGAGCTTAACGCTACGGTCAAAGCCTCGGTTTCGCACGTACTCCCGTATCAGAGTCATCCTCAAGGCAGGATCCCAACTCATCTGATTTTTGATTTCATCCAGCTCAACGACGGCGAGATGGTGTAGTGAGATCTCAGCCAGTTTTTTGGCACGGGAGAAATGAAAGGAGATGTCAGGGTTGAGAGAAAGAGTTGCATTCCGAGTAAAATGGCCGGCTGCCGGCTTCTTTTCCTTGAACGTTTCCCCCATCTTTCTCAGCGCCCTTGCCGCTGGTCCAATATAGTAGGTGTCGTCCTGTGCCCTCAGGATCTGCCGGTAGATTTGCTTGGCCTTCTCCAAGCGACCCATACGCTCCGCTGAGCGGGCCTGCCAGAAAAGCCCTGCAGTTCTATATTGTCCGCCCCCTATCCCCCTGGCGAGTCGCTTGAAGGCATCGTGTGCCTGGCTATAGCTGGCCCGGAGATAGTGCATCCAGGCCAGCCGCCATGCGGCCTGCTCACGCAGGGAACTGTACGGATGCTTTTTGGGAAAGGCCCGGTAGAGGCGCATGGCCTCGTCGGGCCTCTGGAGCGATTCGTAGATGCGTGCCGAGGCATAATCCGCGAGATCGATGAGAGGACTTTTGGGGTAGTGTTCTTTGAGTTGATTGAATCCAGCGAGGGCCTTAAGATCTTCGTTGCGATTCCAGAAGATTTCGGCAAAGCGATAAAGGGCATCCGGGGCCTCGGTTCTCCCGGGGTACCGCTGCACGATCTTGGCCAACACAGCTATCTCTTTTTCCCTCTTCCGTGCCTTTCGGTAAACTTTGGCCAAGCCCGTGAGGGAGCGGAGGCGGAGACCCTCCCCGGAGGCGACACCGGACAATCTTTGGAAAACTCTTTCCGCTTCATTATAGTCCCTTTCGAGCAGCAGGAGCTTTCCTTCTTCCAGTAGAGCCCTTGGCCCCTTGAGGCCCAAGAGCTGTGGGTGCTGTTCTCTCAAGCTCTGCACCTCCTTTCTTGCCCTGCGGGCCCACGGAGAGAGGGGAGAGCGGTAGCGTACCCCTCTATAAAAAGAGGCGGCTCGAAAAAACTCGCCTCGACCCGCATAGGTCTGACCGAGAAGAAAGAGGGCCTCGTTAGAAATGGGGTCCTTGACCCTTCTGATTCCGAGCGCCTTTAGCCTTTCAATAGCTTGTTTGTCATTTCCCTCTTTTAGAGAGATTTTTGCCAGGTGGAGGTTTGCGTGGGCAACCCAGATGCTCTCGGGAAACCCCTTTTTGAGTTGATGGAAATAATGATGGGCACTGTCCAAGGCCTCTCGGTTAAAAGAGATCACTCCAAGAAAATAGAGGGTGTAGTCCTTGAGCACCGATCCGCGATTGAGGGCCTCGATGAAGAGGTCCTCAGCTTTGGAAAAGTCCCTCTGAGAAAAATAGGTATAGGCACGGGAGAAGGACTCTCGGGGTTCAGAGTGGGTTACAACAGGGTGTGTCAGCCAGAGAAGGTGGAACAGGAGGGCAAGTACCTTCTTCATAAAATCATGTGAAGTTTAATAGGAAACGGCTCTGCAAAGTCATAAACGCGAGATGATTTGTTCGGCGGTTTATGATAAGTGATCCGCGAGGTATTGTAAATCGCCGGCAGCTCATGGGTGATATTGATGCCAACTGCGAGCGGGTCATGGAAAAGATTCGCTCTGCGGCAGAACGGAGCGGAAGGGATCCTGGTGAGATAAAGCTCCTGGCCGCTTCCAAGTCACGGGGCGTTACGGAAATCCGATCGGCCTTCAATGCGGGGGTCCGCCTGTTCGGTGAAAACTATGTGCAGGAGGCCGTGAACAAAAAGGAGGCTATTGGAGAGCCGGCAGAGTGGCACATGATCGGTCATCTCCAACGGAACAAGGTCAGACAGGCCGTGGGCCTCTTTTCCTTGATAGAATCGTTGGATAGTTTGGAGTTGGCAAGGATGCTGGACAAGGAAGGTAAAAAGCAGGGGAGGCCAGTCCGCGCCTTCGTTGAGGTCAACCTGGGTGGGGAGGAGACCAAGAGCGGAGTCCGCGAGAAGGATTTGGTCCCTCTACTGGAGGAAATTGGAGCACTTTCTCAACTGCGGGTGGAAGGGTTAATGGTCATCCCGCCATTTCGAGAGAATCCTGAGGAGGTCCGCCCTTATTTCCGTGCCTTGAGGGAGTTAAAGATGTCGCTTGGAGGCCTCGCTATTCCTAACGTCGATCTGCGCGATATTTCCATGGGCATGACCCATGACTACCCCGTGGCCGTAGAAGAAGGTGCCACCATTGTTCGAGTTGGAACGGCCATCTTCGGGCAGAGAAGGGAGTAGCATGAGAAAATGTTTATATTAGCGAATCTCTTACAGGCCCTGGCCGCGGTCCTGAACATTATTCTGACCATGTACATGTGGATTGTCATTGCCCGGGCGGTGATCTCTTGGGTCAATCCGGACCCCTATAATCCGATCGTGCGGTTCCTATACAGCGCTACGGAGCCTGTGCTTTACCGATTGAGACGGGCCGTTCCGGTCTTTGCCAAGGGCATCGATTTTTCTCCTATCATTGTTTTTGTCGCTATCATTTTTCTTAAACAGTTTCTGGTTCAGTCCCTTTATGAGATGGCCCGCTCTCTAAGGTATATGGGCTAAAATACAGGAAAGAGCCAGGGATTTGCTCACTCTCTTTATCTCAAATCTCTATCTCTGGCTTTATCTGGATTTTATGGTGCGAGAAGGGGGACTTGAACCCCCCTCAGCCAATGATGCCGAAGGCTCGGAAAAGTTCGATGTGATTGATATTTCAAAACTAAAGAACATTGACGAGTGAAAGGCGTTATCCCGTAAAGTCCCTCAAAAACCCACGTCCAACCCCTAAAAACCGTGACGGTCACGGTTCTCCCAGCCCACCGATTCAGGCGCTCAGCTCAGAGCCTCCAGAAAGCGGCATTTAAATATCATGGACAAGGCCCATATAGCTTTGCTGGGAGGTCACAGGCGAAAATTTGAATTATTTTTTCTTAAGCCCTAAACTCGAGGGCAAATAGAAATAAAAGTGCTCAGATCTGGTAAGGACATCGGGCGCGGAACACTCACTGGATTTTGAGTGCGGGTATCCTAGAATCCATCCAACCCCACCAGAACATATCCCTTAATACTCTTCAGTTTCTTTCCAAGGAATGGCCTCCTAGCTTTCGTTAACTGTTAGTGGTTCGGTTATAGTTTGGTTAAAGTCTGTTAATCTTCCCTCCAGGGAATTTTGCGCAAAGTGGTACTACTTGGTGGATATCACATGAATAGCTATGCTTCCAAACATCTGGATACACCGTGAAATTTCCCGATGAGAAAACGTCAGAAATTCTCTTCTTCAATTAGGGCATTTTGTAAAGTGCCCAATTAGATTTTTGAGCGATAGCCTTTGCTTCTTTCTTTTTTAAATGATTGTCCGGACCATTACCCAAGATTAACGCGTGGGCAGGATTATCTGGCAAAGGATCACTGACAACAATACACTCGGCTTCTCGAACAGCGCGAGCTGAGACTTCCAATACGCTATGCTCTGGATAATTTGCGACAACCTTTTTAAGGGTAGTTAGAGATTTTCGATCGACTGAAATTGGGACGGCGTTCGACGTGAAGGCAAGCGAAGGCAGAGGAGGCGGTCCTTGTGACCCTAAAGCGGGATTGATTTGTTTGGGAGATACTCGCCGCAACAGGAGTTCATTGTCGCCAATGTTGGGATCATCTACCCTGTCCGGCACAAATCTCCCCTCATCATTACGCTGCTTGTTCTTTTGATTCCGTGGAGATTAG
>JACZXR010000239.1 GCA_022571535.1 Deltaproteobacteria bacterium
TATGTAACCTTTGTGCGCCGACTGGCTAATCTAGCCGAAGGTAAGCAAGTCTTGTTTATCAAAGACCTCACTCCTGGCCCGAGCAAGTACGACACCAAGTTGGTCCGCGCGGAGCTATCACGTAGCGCTCACACTCTCCCCAACGGGGACACTTTGTGGATTCGTTCCGAGACCGGCTATCTCCACCCTCAGCATTGGACCATAAAGATCCTGAATGAATTGCCCCCGTATGTGCCCGGAGAACCGTGGCAGGATCTTTTCACTGCCCTGAAGCATCTCGATTGACAACTCGGCAAACCCCGACCATGGCTTCGCCCAGCCGACTGACAGAGGCGACAATCAGGGATTACCTCAAACGGGGGGTTTGGCAACCCGTCACCCTGTCGGACCACTGGGACCGCAATGCGTCTCGAAACGCGCAGGGCATCGCAGTAACCAACGGGGAAAAGAGCGTATCGTGGGGCGAGGCCAAGGTATGGACCGACAGAGTGAGCCTGGCCCTGATCCGTCTGGGCCTGGCGCGTGATGATCTGCTGGCAATCCAGATTCCCAACGGGGTGGAGCTACCGCTCATGCGGGTGGCCTGCGAAAAGGCCGGGGTATTGTCCCTGCCCCTGCCCTGTACCCTGCGTCAGCACGAGATGGGCACCTGCCTCCGACAGACCGAGGCGACGGCCGTCCTGGTCTGGGGCAGATACAGGGGTTTCGACCACTGCGCGATGATGCAGGGCTTGCAGCAAGAACTGCCCCGCCTGCGCCACATCCTGGTCCCCGGCAAAGACGTGCCTGCCGGGGCAGTCGCACTGGAGAAAATCTCGAGTTATCCACTGGAAGAACGAGAGTCCCCCGCCCAGCTAGAGGGGCGTCGCTATCAGGCCACCGAAGTCTCTTTTGTTAACGCCACTTCGGGTAGCACGGGCCTGCCCAAGTTTGCCGAGTACACCGCAGCCGCACGGCTCCTCTACGGGAGGAGCTACGTGGACGTCCTGGAACTCAACGGGCAAGATGTTCTGGCAGCCCTCTCCCCAGCCGCGGGAGGCCCTAACATCCCGGTCTACTTTGCCGCCCCACAGGTGGGAGCCAAGACGGTCTTTCTGGAACACTTCGAGGCCGAGGCGGCCTTCAAGCTGATTCAACAGGAGAGGGTTACCGTAGCGTGTCTGGTTCCGGCTCAACTCGCCCTGATGGTGCGTCACCCGCATTACAACCGCTATGACCTCTCCTTGGTTCGCTTTTGGCTCAGCGTAGGGGCCGCGTTGTCCGCCAACCTGGCCCAAGAGGCAGAAGAAAAGTTAGGGGGTAAAGTGCTGAACAGCTACGGTGCCGTGGACTGGGGTGGTGCGGTCTTTACCTCACCCCTGGACCCTCCCAAGGTGCGCAATCTGACAGTTGGAATCCCCCGCGCAGGCACCGAGGTACGTCTCGTAGATGAGCAGGGAAGGCCCGTCGATAGGAAACAGCCAGGGGAGATCCAGGGTCGGGGTCCTAGCTGTTCGAGCGGTTATTACAGAGACCCCGAGTCTACCCGAAAGGCATGGACCGCTGACGGATGGCTTCCCCTGGGAGACCTGGCTCAATGGGACAGTTGCGGGAATCTGATCGTGGTCGGGCGCAAGGATGATCTGATTATTCGCGGGGCCCAGAACATCATGCCGATCGATATTGAAAACCACCTTCTGACCCATCCCAAGATCAATCAAGCGGCAGTGATCGGCATGCCCGACTCTGTCCTGGGGCAAAGGGTGTGCGCCTACATAGTTTTACGGAGCCCGGCTCCGCCCACATTAAAAGAGATAGCCTCGTTCCTCGCCTCCAGAGGGATCGCCCCGTACAAGATTCCCGAGCGCATCGAGGTCGTCGACCGCCTGCCCATGGTCTCGGACACGAAAGTGGACAAAAAAGTCCTGCAGTCGGATATCGCCAAGAAACTCGGAAGAGGGCTATGACCGTGAGATCCGGAATACCCTTCCTTCACAATCAAGTTATATCGACCACGGGGTTTGAACTCCAGGGGCCGATATAGTTTGATTGTAAATTCTTCGTGATCTTCGTGTGCTTCGTGGTTAACACATACTATCCAAAGATAGAGGAAAAGATCGGATAGAGGATGACTCTCGCAAAGGCGCAAAGGGCGCCAAGTTCGGAGAAATAGAAAATTTCTTTTCATTGCCATCTTTGCGGTCTTGGCGTCTTGGCGAGAAAATCTTTGTTGAAGCGTTCTGTTGAACATTTTATCGGTAAGAATCTATCACATGTCACAGGAGCTGACGGTTTAGCAGGTCAGTGAAACCGGCCGCAGTCTCTTATCTGTTTCAGCAAGAGAGAAATATCACCACGAAGAGCACGAAGGACACAAAGTGAAATCAGGTTGCTAGGATACCCCTCGGCAAGCCGCGGGGTTACCCAATAATTTATCAGATGTAAAGCGGGGCGGAGGGATTCCCAATGGCGGGGGATGCTGACTTTCTTGTCAGGTTTGGGAGAAAAGTATAGTCTTTAGATCGTCATGCCGAAAATCAACCCTTTAGTTCTGGCTATCTTTCTGTTTTTTTTGAGCGCTTGTGCCACGGCACCCTATACCGGCAGAAGTCAGTTCCTGATTGTCTCCGAGAGCCAAGAGGTGAGCCTGGGAGAGGAGGCCTATCGGCAAATACTGCGGGAGAGCGTTCTCTCACGCCACTCTGACGCCCTGCGGATTGTACGTAAGGTCGGGGAGAGAATAGCTCGGGTAGCCAATAAACCCAATTACCAGTGGGAGTTCAGTGTTATTGATGACCCGGATAATGTCAATGCCTTTGTCGTGCCCGGAGGCAAGGTGGCGATCTATACCGGGATATTCCCTGCTGCGCGGGACGAGACAGGGTTGGCCGTAGTCCTTGGCCATGAGGTGGCCCATGCCATAGCCCGTCATGCGGCGGAGAGGATGAGTCAGGGACAGCTTCTTGGAGCCGGGCAAATCATTATCGCCGGGGTGTTGGGTAGCAATCCTCAACTGGCCAACCAGGTTCTTCAAGCATATGGATTGGGCGCAGGGGTAGGGTTTGTTCTTCCCTTTAGCCGCTCGCAGGAGTCGGAGGCTGATAGAATTGGCTTGATCCTCATGGCGAAGGCCGGCTATGACCCGAGGGTTTCTCTGCAGGTATGGGAGCGAATGGAAAAAGGGGATAATACCAAGGGTCAAGGCTCACCGCCCGAGTTCTTATCGACTCATCCTGGCTACGAAAGTCGCACGCAGCAACTCCGATCCTGGATTCCCGAGGCGTTGAAGTACTACCGCCCTTCGAGTCAGACCGTCGAGTTGCTTCCGTCGTTGCGGTCCATGGATTCGCCGACGGCCAGGGCGGAGAGGGAGTTGATGAAGAGGATCCAGGCAATTAATCAACGAGCAGGAGATCCTCAGGGTGAGAGGGCAGTGGTTGAGGCCTTGGGCCATCTGCTACGCATGGACCCTTCCCGTCTCAACCAGGAAAGACAGCAGCTCCGACTCGGCCACGGCCAGTATGCTGCCTTAAGGGGGGTTTCTTTTCTAGCGAGGACTTCTTTGAGGAGAGTTCTGATTGCCTATGAGCGCGGCTCCAGCTGGAGTGAGATGACCAAGCGTTATAGTATTAAGGTGACCGATCTACTCTCCTTTATGCGCAGACTGCTACGCACAACCACCAATGTCCAAAGCCAATTGCGTCGTCGATCCCTTCGGCCACGCTATCGCACCAGATAGCAGCATGGATCTGCTCTATAGGCCTGGCCTCCATCTTCCTCTAGACATGGTGTATTAGAGGATTGGCAGATTATTGGGTAACCCCGCGGCTAGCCGCGGGCACAAAACCGACGGGGTTTCCCCCGTGGAGTTGCGGTCCATTACTCCACAGGGGGGAGAAGCGGTAGCTCTTCCCTTTGGTCGACCACGAGGTTCAAACCCCGCGGTCGATATAACTTGATCGCAGTTAAAATCCAATCGACTCCGATGACAAATTTTGTTATTCAAGTCAAAACTTGTCAAAACAAAGGTCCCTGTTTTCTCCCATCTTTGTTCTCTCAGATTCATTTACCTGCATTAAACTCCTGGTAAAAGAACCCCTTTTCCCTAGTAAGCAACATTTGGTCACTTGGCATAATACTTGCTCATTTTTCACCGCATAAGGGAACACCAGTCCCAGAAAGAAGCAAAGGGAAATGGAAGAAATACTGAAACCATCTCAAGTAGCAGCGCTGCTCCAGGTCCATGTAAAGACCGTTTACAGGCTCGCTGAGCACGGCGAAATTCCTGGAAAGAGAATCGGTCGGAGCTGGCGCTTCAGTAAAACCGATATTCTCGATCTGGCAACCCATAAGCCGGTTAAAGAGCCTATCGCCAAGGCCAACGGGAATGAGGGACAGAATCGTCACAAGATGCAGCGCCGGGTTCTTTTGCAGGAGATTACCCAGGCCATTACCTCGACCCTGGATCTTCGCGGTGTCTTAGAGATGCTGATGGAAAAGGTGGACCTCCTCCTGCCCTACACTGTTGTCTTGGTATGGTTAGTCAACCGGGAGAGCGGGGATCTAGAGCGCACAGTCTGTCGGAACCTTGATGAAAAAGAATGGAAGGGAAGAAATCCGAGTGACATCCCTGACCTCCCAAAGGCGGTGGTCAAAAACAAGGTCCCCGTGGTTGTGATCAATATTCAGACGGACCCGAGAACACGGGACCC
>JACZXR010000240.1 GCA_022571535.1 Deltaproteobacteria bacterium
AAAGTGAGGGCAAAACTGGAAAAGGAAAGGATTGAGGGTGCAGGCCATCCTGTCTTTTCGGAGTGGTTGGGTTGGGAACGAGTCATTTTTGACAATATGCAAAGGGAAGACCTCAAATTCATGGAATGTAAGAGCGTGGAAACGATCTCTCGAATGACCGAAAAGTCCCCGGTGGATACCTTCTTCGATTATTGGCTCAAGGATGATCTCCGTTCCGGCTTCTATTATCTAGGATGGGCCAATGGCCATATGGATCTCCTCGCGGATATGATCAAATCGCCTCAAGGCCTTATCGGGACCGATGCTGGTGCGCACCTGGTGCGCTTTTTCTGGCATGGCACCCCAGCCCGGATCCTGGGTTATTGGTGTCGGGAAAAGGGTCTGTTTGGCCTAGAGGAGGCGGTCTGGAAGGTAACTGGTCATCCGGCCTCAAAACTCAGGCTCAATCGAGGGCAGCTGAAAATAGGCGTACCTGCGGATATCACAATATTCGATCCAGACAAAATTCAAGACCTGGTGAGCGAGCGGCTTCCTGTCAGGGTTGATGAAGAAGAGGTGAACCGGCACCCACCGGGGATACAGGCGGTTGTGGTGAGCGGAAAGGTTGTGGTCGAAGGCGGGGAGTGCATGGATGTCTATCCGGGTAAGGTTACTCGGCAAGAGCTATTCGCTGGTGCCGCATAGGCTTTAGAAGATTGGGATAACCATTAGGCCCAAGAAATACACATGGAGGTGCGAACATGGATGTTCTGGAACCTGAAAAATTAGTTTTGGATCTCCGGGAAAATTTACGGAACAGGCATCCGATCCATCCTTTGAGAAAGCTTCTCTTGACAGGACAGCTTACCAAAGAGCAGCTCCAGGGATGGGCAAAGAACCAATTTCACGAGTTTCGCAACATCCACAGGTTCTTTGGAATTAGATACCAGAAGTGTCCTATCCCGGAGTTGCGTCGAGGTCTTATAGAGAACATGGTAGAGGAAGAGGGAGAGAATATGTTCGGAGGGAAGTATCCAAGTCATGCCGAACTCTGGACTCGCTTCGGTGAGGCAATCGGGATACCTAGGCAGGAGATGCTGACGTATGAACCCCTCCCGGGAGTTAGGGCAGCTCTGGAGATGTATGTTCAACTTGTTCAGCAAAGCCACTGGGTTGTTGCCATCGGCACGGGACTTGTATTTGAAGGGGAAGGACCAAAAAGAATGGGTGAGGAACGGAAAGCCCTAGAAAAGCATTACTCGTGGATACCTTCTCAAGGCTTGGAGTTCTTCCGCGCTCACGAGTACCATGATGAGGGTCATGGTAATTTCATTGTCGATGTTATTAAGAAATACATCATGGAACAACACCTTCAGGACGAGATGCGTGAGGCCGTGAAGACCAGAGTAGATACCATGTGGCTGCAAAACGAATCCATCTACGAGGCCTTTGTGAGGCCCTCATTGCCCCCTGATGTCATTCACGAGCTTGAAGCCAGGCCAGGATAGTCAGTTGGAATCCGCATGACCATCGAATACTGAGATTTCGATTGGTGGCCCCGACAGAGTTTTGCCGGCCTGGATGTGCACGGAGTTTGGGAACAGATCAAATCACGGAGGTAATCAGATGATTTTATCTTGGGAGAATACGAAGGTAGATGGGAGCCTTATGAAGCTTTACCTGGGTCTTCCCGATGGACAAGGACCATTCCCCGCCCTTGTTGTTATTCAACACCAGGGTGGGGTTGACGAGTTCGTTCAAGAAATGGTCAAAAAAATAGCCGGAGCAGGATATGCGAGCGTGGCCCCAGATCTCTATCATCGGGACGCCCCCGACTGCCAGGAGGATGGGAGAAGCGGTTGGGTCGGGTGCGGGGGGTTAGCGTTCATCACGGATGTGAATGCAGCCGCTGCCTTTCTGAAAGGGCACAACTCAGTTGATGCAGAAAGGCTGGGAATTATCGGTTTCTGCATGGGTGGCAGGGTTTCCTACTTGGGTGCGGCGACGAACTCCAACTTCAAGGCAGCCGTTGCATACTACGGGGGAAACATCTTCATACCCTGGGGAGAGGGGCCTACCCCGTTTGATCGTACTGCGGAGATCCACTGTCCGTTAATAGGCCATTTTGGAGAGGAGGATAAA
Organism: Deltaproteobacteria bacterium; assembly: GCA_022571535.1. Classification (GTDB taxonomy): domain Bacteria; phylum Desulfobacterota; class Binatia; order UBA9968; family CAXXLF01; genus JACZXR01. The sequence continues at coordinate 2,122 of JACZXR010000240.1, forward strand.
AATCCTTCTCCTGAAGATATGCGGAAACTTGACGCAGAGCTTACCAAGCATGGAAAGGCTCATGAATTTCATTCTTACCCCGGGGCGGGTCACGCATTTATGAATAAGTGGTCTAACAGCTATCGCGCTCATGCCGAAGAAGCCTCATGGCCTAAGACCCTTGACTTCCTCGGTAGGTATCTGGGCAAGTCCGCACCCAATGTAGCGGCAGCCTCCGGCTAGTAGGCCCGGCAAGGTCTGTTTGGACGCAATTCTCCGACTGCTTTTTGCAAGGCTATGAAATCCGCAGGAGCGTTAATTCTTGGCACCTTATCAGCCACTGTCTTAATCCTTGGCGGTGGATATTTTGCATGGCAGACTTATCAAATCATTCAGTCCTTGAACCAAATCACTGCATCTCAGAAAGAGACAATAAGGGAGATCAAAGCCTCTCAGGTGCACATGGAGGAGCAAATCACCAAGTTGATAGAAAACGTCCGCCTACCAACCGTGGAGGAATGGGTACGGGCTATTGAAAAACCGTTGGTGGCTCAAACAAATAAAGTGATTAGAAACGCCCAAAAGCAAGGTATTGAAGATGCCTTACAGAGATGGTCCAAGAGAATACTACAGCGAGAGGAGAAGCGGTGGCAAGATCTCTTCGTTATGCTGGGTAAGGACCGAGCGGGGATTCAAAAACAAAACCTGCAGGAGGAAAAGTTCCGGCGGAATTTGATTAAGACCTTGCGTGAGGACCGAGAGGCTCAGCTAGAGCTGTACCGGCGAGATGAGAAGCGGTGGTTGAATCTGGCTGAGACGCTGAAGCAGAATCGAAAAGCCACCCAGAAGGAATTCCGTGAGGTAGTCCAGAAGCTTAGTGAGGAAAGGGATAAGGCACTTGATAAGGCCAGGCTACTTGAGGAAGAGCGTGAGCGAGATGTTACTAAGTTGCTCGATCAGGCAAAGAAAATTGAGCAAGAGCGTAAACGGCAGATGAGCGAGTTCTGTGCCAGGAGACCTGAATCGGCAATTTGTCGATAATTTTAGGGGTGGTGGAATAGCAATTTCCACATTTGGAGGTCTGCTAAGAATGCAATATTACGATATTTCTCTCAACTTATCAGCAGAGACGGTTCGGTGGGTGACATCTCAGCCCTTTGAGTTAATCGAGCGTCGTCGTATGAGCCGAGGAGATCACAATAATTCCTCAGGACTCAGCATGAGCGTCCATTCCGGAACGCATCTGGATGCTCCGTTCCATTTTAACCCCGACGGCGCCACCATCGACTCCTTGCCGCTTGATCTCTTTGTAGGCCCAGTCGTGGTGCACATGGTGGAGGCGGATAGATACATTACGGCGGAGCACGTGGCTGCATTGGATTTAGGAGATACACCTCGGGTCCTTTTTAAAACTCGGAACTCGGAGCTTTTAAAAAAATCGAAGTATGATCCTGATTTCGTTGCCTTCTCAGTGGATGCGGCAGAAGCCCTGGTGGCCCGGCGCGTCCGGTTGGTGGGATTAGACTACCTCTCTGTTGCCCATGCCGACGAACAGATCCCTGTCCACCGGGCCTTTTTGGATCACGGGGTGGCTCTCCTCGAAGGTGTGGATCTTTCAGAGATCAAACCGGGACGCTACGAGCTTTTCTGCTTCCCTGTCCGGCTGCACGGGTCAGATGGAGCCCCTTGTCGTGCTGTGCTCCGAGACTTACTCTAGCTGATCTAGCGCACATGAAGATTTTATCGATATAGAGGTAACAGACTTAAAAGGAGAATAACCATGGCTAAAATCAAGCACCTTGCCATAAGAACTACGGATGTTGAAAAGACCGTGGCTTTTTACAAGGAGGTCTTCGGTCTGAAACAAGTCGGCCTGGGCATCAGCGGCGTTTATCTCTCTGACGGTCATATTAACCTTGCCATCCTAAAACCCAACCGAAAGAATAAAGATGGAACGGATGTGGTTGGGATCGATCATTTAGGCTTCCTGGTAGAGGACGTCGAAGGAACGCTTGCTAGGCTCAACCAGATGGGAGGAAAGCCCATCACGGACCACGTACGTCTAACCCCTACGGATCCTTCCAACCCTCAGTCTTATTACGAGATCAAGTGCTCGGGACCCGATGAACAGGAAATCGACATATCAAGTTCCGGCTGGGTAGGCACCGATTAAGATGTCATCGCAGGGACAGCGGATCCAGGGTCTGGTCTGGACAGGCTCATTGTTGGTCTGGCCTTAATTCTTTGAGTGTTTTAATTCCTCTGTTTAGAATGCTGAAAATGTCGATCCATCCTTAAATTTACCCGTTTGTTTATCAATCTCATGCAACCTTTTTCTTGGGATGCGAATTTCCCGCTGGGTGGAGCCTTATTTAGAGTGGTATCCCATTTAACCCCGATCCGAAAAAATAATCGAGGTATTTCTGGTGTTGAGCGGCTTAGGACACCAGTTACCGCATTTTGATCGTCGGTCTGCAACTACACTAAAGGTGAGTTGCTGATTCATGCTTGAAACAGGTATTTGTCGCGGTCTGATTTTCATCAGGGAAGATTTCTTTGACTGATTAATTTAGGAT
>JACZXR010000241.1 GCA_022571535.1 Deltaproteobacteria bacterium
CCTGTCTGAAGGAACATTTCACTAAGCTTGACGTCCTCCTCAGCCCAAGGCCCTTCTAAGGGTTGAACAACACCTTCAAAATATCTCTTCTGCATCGCTAGGATTCGACTGATCAGGTTCCCCAGGTTGTTTGCCAGATCCGCATTGACGCGCATCACAAATGCGTCCATGCAGAAAACCCCATCCTGACCAAAGACCATCTCTCGTAACAGAAAATAGCGGAAGGCGTCCATGCCATAACGGTTCTTCATCTCCAAAGGGCGAACCACGTTGCCAAGACTCTTGGACATCTTTCGAGACTCCATCACCCAATAACCATGAACATAGAGATGTTCGTAGAGAGGGAGTCCAGCGGCCATGAGCATCGTGGGCCAGAAAACGGCATGAGGTTTCAAGATATCTTTGGCTATCAGGTGGGTAGCTTTAGGCCAAAAGGCTCGAAAAAATTCCTGCCCTTGAAACTTCAACCCGCTCACGTAGTTGATCAATGCATCAAACCAGACATAGGTGACGTAGTCCTGATTGAAGGGTAGAGGAATGCCCCATTGGAGCCGGCTCTTAGGGCGGGAAATGCAGAGGTCTTCCAGGGGGTCTCGCAAAAGGGCCAGGACTTCTGTGCGATACTGTTCGGGCTGGATAAAGTCCGGATGGGATTGAATGAAGCTTAAGAGCCTTTGTTGATATTTGCCCATACGGAAGAAATAGTTTTTCTCCTGGATATAGGTAAGCTCTTTCTGATGATCCGGACACTTACCGTCACTCAGCTCTTTTTCGGTGTAGAAGCGCTCACAACCAAAACAGTAAAACCCTCCATATTCGCCAAAATAGATATCCCCGGCCTCGTAGATTCCCTTTAGTATTTCTTGGACGGTCTGCTTGTGATACGGATCTGTTGTTCGAATAAAGTGATCATAGGAAATCCCGCAAGCATCCCATGTGGAGCGGAAGAGAGCACTGATGCGATCAGCATGGACCCCCGGTTCCACACCGCTTTCTTTAGCGGCCTGGGCGATTTTTTCCCCATGCTCATCGGTACCTGTGAGGAGGAAGGTCTCCGCCCCCTGGCTCTGGAAATAACGCTTCAGGGTGTCTGCGAGAACCGTTGTATAGGTGTGCCCCAGGTGGGGCTCTGCATTGACGTAATACAGAGGGGTAGTGATATACATACGCTTCATACCCTAAACCAATTTTTGACCAGTACCGTTCCAACTCTCTGTGACTTCCACAACCCATCAACTACCCTCAGTGTCCTGTGAAAGATGAGTCTAAACCATAAGCGGATTATGTTGGAACGGCACCAGGGCCACACGGATTCCTGTCTACAAGTTTTATAAGAAAATTCTCTAGTATCAGTCGGCGGTTATAATTCCTCTGTAACTCTCCCTTCACTCTCCCAATCCAAGATAAAACGGAGAGTGTGTGCTTAAAAGGATGAGTGGAGGCCGCTTCATGAATCTTTTCGCCCATGTCAGTATTCCTGATCTCACCCTCCGGGCCTGTCATCTGATGGATCAAGATGTCCCGGTACCATCCTTCGACCCACTGGACCACTTGCAGGGATAACTCCCGATCGGCAGCCATCTCCTCTGCCAACGCCATCACCCCTCGATGGTTTCCCTGAGACAGTGAGGAAAAGCGCTCAATCCATCTCTTCCGCTGATCCAGCAACTTATTTTCGTCGCAGTTCAGCGCCTCTCCCAGACTTCCCCCGGTCAACGCTGCTAAAAGTTTTGCTTTCTCCGGCGCTATCCCTTTACGACCCTCCAGAAATCCGGCAGTCTCCTCCACAGAGATAAAGGAGAAATAGAGGCGCAAACATCGGGACAGTACGGTGGAGAGAAGGCTTGCGGTATTATTCGAAATCAGAATCAGCAAGGCATCGCCAGGAGGGTCCTCCAGGGTTTTTAATAGGGAGTTCTGGGCAGGGATATTCATGAGATGAGCAGGATCTATGATGGCTATCTTCTTTTTCCCCGAAAAAGAGCGAAACTCCAATTGCCGCTGCAGGTCTCTCATCTGCCGGATAGTGATCTCACGCTTGCCTGGCTCCGGTTTGATGACCCGCACATCAGGATGATTGCCGTCACGAATAGAGAGGCAGGTCTCGCACCGACCACAGGAATCATGATTACCAAAAGAACAATGGATGACAGCAGCCAGGGATAAGGCCACGGTTCTCTTTCCGACGCCATCCGGACCGAGAAAGAGATAGGCGTGGTGTAGCCGGTTCCCCTCTAAACTCCTACCCAGCACTTCTAACTGCTTTTGGTGACCTACAATTTCGGTGAAAGGCATATCGTCACCACCATTCCCTTTTCCCCATTCACGGTTCCCTGAGCTTTTGATCAACGATCTTCTTGATCTCTTCGTGAATTTCCAGGATAGGGGGTGACGCATCGAGGATAACGAATCGCCCTGGCTCCGCTTGAGCCAACTCGAGAAACCCCTTCCTCACCCTCTCGTGGAACTCAAGATCCTCGGACTCGAATCGGTCCTCACGGCTCCCGCCGGATTTTTGTCTGTCGATCCTCTGTATAGCGCGTGGCAGAGCCACCTCAACAGGACAGGTCAAAAGAAAGGTCAGATCCGGCTCAATCCCCCCGCTCGCTAGCTGGTTCATCCGCCGAAGCAAGGCGAGATCGACCCCGCGGCCATAGCCTTGGTACGCTAGCGTTGAGTCAGTGAACCGATCGCACAACAAAAGTCTATCGCTTTGTATGGTGGGCTGAATAACCTTGCAGACATGCTGTGCTCGATCCGCCAGATATAGAAAAAGCTCTGAATGATATTCAATTTTTTCCTCTGTGCTCTCCACCACGACTCGTCGAATCAATTTACCTAGAGTTGTCCCGCCTGGCTCGCGCGTCAACAGACAGTTATTCCCCTGCGTAGTAAGATGCTTCGCCAGCAAGTTGATCTGAGTGGTCTTCCCTGAGCCATCACCTCCCTCGAAGGAAATCATTCGAATCATTGAAGTTGACCTAGAGGTTGGGAACCTGTGTGGGCAAACAAAAGGTTGGCTAACAATCAATACTAGTCGATCACCAATAGGTAGCAGTCAACGGGTCCCTTCCCCCGATGGACCACTGGCTTTTGACTTTACTTAGGTTTTCGCCTCGCCCAGGAGGAGGTTAATCCCGTTAATCAACTGAGTGCTCGTGAAGGGTTTCGTGATGTAATAATCGGCACCCATTTTGTACCCTCCGAGCACATCTTCATATTGGACCTTTGCCGTCAACAGGATTACCGGAATAGTTGCGGTACCTGAGTCCTCTTTGAGACGCGTGAGCACCTCCAACCCATCCATCTGGGGCATCATGATGTCGAGAATAATAAGGTCCGGCTTTTGCTCTGATAATAGATTAAAGACTTCCTGCCCGCTAAAAGCGGATTGCACCCCATAACCCTTTACTTCCAATATAGTCTTAACGATGGTCACAATATCTGGATTATCATCGACCACCATAATGGTTCTCTTATTGTCCATGCTTCTCCCCCTTAGCTGCTGAACGGTATGGTCACCGTAAAAGTAGACCCTTTCCCCAACTTACTTTTGACCTCAAGCCTACCCCCCAGTAGCTCGACTAGATTCTTTGAAATAGTCAGACCTAGCCCTGTTCCCTGATAACGCTTAGCCGTCGAGCCATCCACTTGGCGGAACTTTTCGAATATCAGAGGGATTTGATCACTTGGAATACCAATACCGGTATCGGAGACTATGAAAAAAATCTCTTTTTTACTGGACCCGTTTACCACGGTCAGTTTCACTTCCCCCTTCTCGGTAAATTTAATGGCATTGCTGAGAAGATTGATGAGAATGCTCTCCAACTTTCCCCAGTCGGTCTCAACGGGAGGAATGCCCTCACTGGCAATGTACTGTACACTGTAGGGTTTTTTTTCTTCCAGAGGGGTCAACTTCTGTTGGAGCTCCTCCAAGAACGTGCCCACATCCTTCCGATTTACATAAAGGCCTCTTTCTCCCTTCTCGAGTTTCGAGTAGTCAAGGATTTGGTCTACAAGCTCAAGGAGTCTCCGGGCATTTTCCATCAGTCGCTCTACGGCCCTTTGATGCTCATCGTCCAGTTGCCCGCAGGTCCCATCCACTAGTAGGTTACCATATCCCATGATGGTGGCAATTGGGGTTCTTAGCTCGTGAGAGGTATTGGCAAGGTACTCCGACTTGAGGGTGTTTGCGTTGGCTAACTCATCGGCAATGATCTGGCGTCGCCTGACTTCTACCTGAAGCTCTTCATATTTTTTGGCATTGATCAATGCTATGGCCGTAGCGAAGGCCACAATTTGACAGAACTGAATCTCCCGCGGGGTAAGGACTCGGCTCCCGTCGGTGAAACAGAGACAGATCGCACCGAGCGTTTCCTCGCGAAACGTGATCGGCACCGCCATGATCAATGGAGAAGAGACTCCCTCCCCTCCTCCCTGTTGCTCGGGAAGAAGTAAACTAGGAAGGGACATTCGCTCTATAACGGCGTTACGTGTTGCAAGACACTCTTGAATAAAGGGGTATTCTTGCAAGTCTACAGCTGTGGGCTCAAATGCTTCCTTCTTTGCGCCACCGAACAGCAGGGCATGAGAACGATCTTGGCTCTCATCCTGAACAACGACATAGAACTTATCTGCATGAACCACGTGGTTTA
>JACZXR010000242.1 GCA_022571535.1 Deltaproteobacteria bacterium
GCGCGACTGACCGGTGAATCTGCCTTTAATCACCCGAGATGATTCTACAGTCCCATGCGCCAAGAATATTTCCTGTAGCTGCGTTTCCGAAACGGAATAGGGTAAAGCACCAACATATAGTTCTGTTCTCATGTCGTCCTCCTAGAAAACGTTAATGTTGTACTAAGACAACCTAGCCGCACTTAAGGTAGCGCAACTATAGAAGCTTGCTATGAACAATTACCGAAACTCTTTAGCTCCGGAACCCACTACCACCGCTCCACAACAACAGGGGGCTAACTCAGAAGGTGAGAAAAACGATAGATATCGTAATATTACATATTATGGTCATTGAATCAAGACCCAGGGATTAGATTTCTTCATAAGACGCAATTAATCGACGCTTTAGTTGAGTCCTAGCCAAATTCACGATTTTGCCAATTCTCATAGAGCTCAGAGGCGTTCTGGGCCTGGCTCTGCTCAGTGTCAGACCGCTAGGATGCAATTAATGAGCTATTTAAATGAGTCTTGAGCGGTTTAATTAGACAAAGCAGTGAGTTGGCGATATAGATAGTTGCTTATTTAAACACCTTGGTCGCCTGCATGAGCACTTCAAGACCACGGGTAAGGTCCTATTGATTCCGTAGACGAAAGGAAAACCTCATGAGCGAGACGGAAGAGTTCGCACAGTTCGATAAGATCAGTTTTGTTAGGGACTACGAGGCTGTCAGCATCCCAAGCGGCACTCGCATAACAATCAAACAAGGAACTGCAGGGTCGATAACACAGGCGCTCGGCGATAACCTCACGATCCGCCTCGCCTCCGGTGCTCTCATCTGGGTACCGAAGCGTGATAGCGCGGTACTAGCGAAGAGTTGATCAAGGAAAAACTAATAGGGAGGAGGCGCGTCGGGTTTGCATAGGTGAACGCAAGTATATCGGAGGTCATGATGATGTCTTTTCGGGACCTTTCTCCCCAACCTTGGCCTCGTCGCCCTCGCCCGCAACCTTCTCCACTATTCCAAGCGCTCGGGCGATCTCCTCAATATGCACCCTCACTACCTCGCTCGGCTCCTTTTCCCTTAGTGTTTCCTTAACTCGATCTCGGAAAACCGTCTGGGTCGCACTCTCGCACCCCTTAAGGATGCCCTGTCTTTGTGTCAGAGCTTGTTGAATCCATATCAACCCACCTGGCTCCTCCCTTGCAAGGATCCCGGTGAACAACAGCCTAACAACTTCGTCGGCCTTCTCTTCAAGCAGATCCGACTGCAGTAGCGTATCGCCATACAGCTTCAGAACCGCCTCACTCGTTCTGTCGGCCTCCTTGATAAGTTCGCCCCTTAGGGTACGTGGAAAGGCATCCCTCGAAATCCGCCTCAAAAATTGGCTCGATGACCATCTTTACGGCCATTTGGACTACCCGGTCCCGAATGGTAGGAAACCCCAAGGGGTCTCTTCTTACCGACAAATCCAGCTTTAACAGGATCAATAACGGCGCCCATCATGACGATAGGGCCCCCAGGACTCAATTAATGAGCTATTGAATTGAGTCTTGGCTGGTTTGATGAGGTCTAAAAGAACCCCGGCAGACCGGGTGTGACACTCCTCCCAGAGACTCAAGTGTTGAAGAATTTTCTTGATGACCGCAAGTTGTTTGATGAAGCTGACGTCATCAAACAATGTCTCTTATTGGCTACAAAGAGAAGTTCCGGCGTATCTGATTTATGTCCAGTATTACCCTAGGAACGGACATTCCGGCCGGGGATGTCCGCTAACGGGAGAACAGCAGACATAAAATGCGGAGCGTCGAATGTCGCAGATTGACCCTTAGCGGACGTTAGATGCACCCTTGAGGTAAGTATCAAAAAACGCCTTAGTCCGACGTTCGGAGTCCTGACACCGATCTGACCGGGCACGACAGCTTCGGCCTCCGTAAAACCCATGACGGGCACCTTCGTACACTTTGATTTCAGCGGTTCTGCCAGCGACCCTAGCCGCTCGAACGACGGCCTGAGAGCACTCATAATTGTATGCACGTTCCTCGCTTCCTACAAGAATAAGCAAGGCGCCCTTAAGGACCAAGGTCTCGTGATCGACACAATGTGGAAAATATGCGACGCCTGCTCGAAACGGCTTCGCATGTCGGTCGACGGTAGCGAGGTAGTGAGGTAACGATTGCGTTTCGGATATTGCGTTCAGAACAGTATGCCCGCCACGTGAGAACCCCAGGATGCCAATGCGCTGAATATCGACCTCCGGCTTGGAAGCGAGATACATAATGGCCCCATCCGCATCTCCGAGCTGGAGACGCGCCGCCTGCTCATAGCCAATTGAGCCGGTGCCCTGAATGCTGCGGCTTCCGTATGTGTCTACGATCAGCGCGGCATAGCCCCACGTCGTTAATTTCCGAGCCATATGATGTTCGCGCTTGAGAACACCAAGACCCGAATGCATGATAACGACAGCAGGGAAAGGACCTTTGCCGTCCGGTGCGTAGTAGGTCGAAATTTTCTTTAACCACGAAAGAACGGAGTCAGCGTCAGAATACTTTGGTCCATCGGTTTGGACGCAACTGTTGACGAAAAAAAGAACAATCAACGTAGCCAGGTTTCTGAAAAATAAGTTTTTCATTACAGCTTCTCCCTTTTTGGGCCAGTTTCTGCGGCTACGTCATACCCAATCTAATGATAGGAATCTGCTTTTGAGGAGTGGCCACCAAGAACCGAAGCATTCCCGAAACAGCCACCAGTTAGCCCACCTCTTTGGTTGGGCCTTACTTGCACTTGAAACCTTATCAATGATGGGGGAGGCTCGTGCTTATCGGCTTGTCACTAAGAGACCAATATCACAGGGGAAACGGCTGTCAATCATTCCAAGACGCAATTAAACGACGCTTTAATTGAGTCCTACGCAGCTTATTGGCGTATCGGCTCTCTTACCATCCCGTAGCTGAGGAAAAAGCCAATACGCAGGCAAAGATTAAAACCTACGAGGGGATTGTCTCTGGCATGCGGGCGCAAGGGAAAGAGGCCCTGCCCTACGGGGTCGACTTACAGGGCCGTCCTAGTATGGTGAGCCCCTTCAATGGCCCGCATCGTGACACCACTCTCGTTTTCAGCCCATGAGCCATTTGACTAAATCGAGTGAAATAGGCGAGTAATACCACAGTATGGCGCAGTATAGATGGAAGCCTGATCTTAGAGAGAACCGAAAGCAAGCCGTTCATTTTCTCACTAAAAGAGTGGGAATAAATAGAGAGTTCTTAGAGGACATCATAGAGGAGGTAAAGCAGGCATCCTCTCCGATCAAGCACCGCCAAAGAGGATTTAGCAAGAAGATGTCGACCGAAAAAGAAACACGGCGTGCCGTAGAACTCGTACAAAAGATAGAGGATTGGCAGAGGCAATTGTCAAAGGCTGCTCGACGGAAAAAGAAGGAGGACTTAAATAGAATTATTCAAGAAGAACTGAACCCCAGAAGAAAAGAGCTGGCTCGTTTAACGCGTCAATATAACTTCACCCGGCCCCGGAGTAGATCGAAGCTGGTATCGCGTTTACTGTATGGATTTTCCCATTTAAACCAAGCCAACGCTGAGGGAAAGGAATTAAAAGATCATGCCATTCATGGATTTGCAATCATGCTTTACTGCGATGGGCTGCTGAAAGTCAGTGAGAAGACCGTCAGGCACGCAACTCCGGCCTATGATAGAGTGACGAGGAGGATTGGGAGGTTCGCTTCGGGTAAATTCCCCCGAAATCAAAAGCAGAAGATTTTAGGGAGGATCGCATATATAATAAACCTCCGGCACAGCCTCTTGGCGAACCCGCAAGTAACCGCAAAGATGCACCGATAGCTTACACGAAGACCTGAGTACATACTTGTCTTATTGGTCTCCTGTCGCTGCGGGACCTCTAGAACGCAATTGATAAGACGTCACGACAACCGCACTCACTTGGATAGCCTTAGCGGAGGCCGACCCTGCTGGGGACTGGGGGCCAGTCGCCCTGGCACTGAATGCCCGGATCCGACCGTCAAAGCAGGCCTGGGTCTCAGCGGCCTTGTCATCATCGCCATTGGCCTCTTCTTTTACACGCTGATGAACATCACCAACGTGGCTGTCATGGACTTGGCAGGTTTCATCATCAGCATGTACGGGATAGGCTCTGCCTTTTTCCTGGTAGGCAGGTTTTTGCTCCTGGCGTGGTTGGTGGTGGCGCCATTGAGGCTGCACCGAGGGTCGAAGGTCAGACGCGCTTGGGGAGTCTAGGGACTACGATAAAGTTGTCTGGGAATTCTGCGATGGCCAAAGTTTCTATCCGGCTGAAGACGATCGCAACTACCATCAATTTGCTCATCCCGAAGGGTGATTGGCGGCCTTTGGAAATTTTTAGCAGGAAGCCGATTAAAGAAGAACAGGTGATTGAAAGTTTAAGCGGCCGGAAACTGACGATTCAGATCTGGCGGCCAGAAAAACCCGCTAAAAAATCAAGTCCCGCATTGATTATTTATATGCCTATTATCGACGGTGCCTCAGATGACCCGCGCCTTATGAACCTTGCCAATACTTTCGCCCGTGCTGGTTTCGTAGTGGCCTCACCCTGGCGTAGCGAGGATCCATTCATCATGAATTTGAAAGATATAGATGATGTTGTTTCCACCGTTCTTTTTC
>JACZXR010000243.1 GCA_022571535.1 Deltaproteobacteria bacterium
CGGAGGTATGGTCGTGGCCGTTGCCGCGGAAGACCGTCGCCGAGCAGAGGATGCCCTCCAGCTCATTGAGGTCGATTACGAGCCCCTTCAAGCCGTCTTAGATGTCCTTGAAGCTGCAAAACCCGGCTCACCCCTCGTCCACGAAGAGCTCAGGCCCGCAGGGGCCTTTGCTGACCTAGCCCATGTGAAAGCAGGAGAAAAATCAAACATCTGCTACCACTTCAAGTTGCGAACAGGGAATGTGCAGCAGGCCTTTGCAGAGGCAGATCATATCTTTGAAGACACCTTCAGCTCACCGCCTGCCCAGCACATGCCCATGGAGCCCCATGTCACTCTTGTCTATATGGACGAGAACGAAAAGATCAACGTATGGACGGCCACCCAGACCCCTTCTTTTGTCCGGACGCAGCTTGCCGCCACCTTCGGCATACCCATGAATCGTGTGCGAGTGAGGGTTCCTTACCTTGGCGGTGGTTACGGCTCCAAGCTGTACGCAAAGCTGGAGCCCCTCGTTACCTTGCTCGCCCTGACCACACGACGACCTGTGCGCTATGCCCTGACCCGGGAAGAGGAGTTCCAGACCATCACGAAACATGGGGTCATCGCCAAAATCAAGACAGCTGTGAAGGACGGCGCCATCAGCGCCCGTCGCTGTGAGGTCTACTTTGATACGGGGGCTTTCGCAGAGATCGGGCCCAGGATAGTCCACAAATCCGGCTACACCTCGGCCGGTCCCTACCGAATCCCCAATGTGTGGATCGACTCCTACTGTGTCTACACCAACAAACCACCGGCCGGAGCGTTCCGCGGATTCGGTGTTCCCCAGGTTATATGGGCCTATGATTCTCAGATGGACACCATTGCCCGAGCCCTGAGCGTCGATCCGGTCGATTTCCGGATGCGCCACGCCCTGGACGAAGGAGAGCCGTTTGCGACGGGGACACAGGTCCGCTCCTTCGGTCTGAAGGAGTCGATCAGGCAGGCGGCTCAGGCAATTGAGTGGTCCAAGGCCAGACCACCGAAGAGCGGGACAAGGCTCCGAGGCAAGGGAATTGCAGCAGGGGTGAAGGCAGTGCTGACACCGTCCATCTCGGGAGCCATCGTCATTATGAATGCCGACGGGAGCGTCAACGTGCTGAGCAGCACCGTAGAGATGGGGCAGGGTTCGGAGACCATGATGGCCCAGATTGTGGCTGAAGAGCTTGGAATCTCCTTTGACCAGGTCCGTATTGTCCAGCCTGATACGGACATTACACCATACGACACCATCTCGGCGGGAAGTCGCTCGACCTATCACATGGGCAACGCGGTGCGCATGGCTGCGGGCAAGATCAAGGCCGAACTGTTCTCCGCGGTGGCTGCAAAACTCGAGGTCCACACAGAGGATCTGATCGCCCGCGATGGCCGGATCTCAGTGCGCGGGACAGAAGAGAAAGGGATGACGATCAGCCAGGCGTTCCTCGCCAAATTCGGCAGTCTTGGGACCACAATTACGGGGGAGGCCATCTGCCAGCCGACCGCTGCCCCTATGGACCCCGAGACAGGTCAGTCGGAAAAGTGCACCGAGTACTGGTTTCCCTCTGCAAGCGCAGCGGAGGTCGATGTCGACACGGAAACCGGGCAGGTCAGCGTTGTGAAATTCCTGAGCGTGGGGGACGTCGGGACAGCCATCAACCCCAAGCACTGCGAGCAGCAGCTATTGGGTTCGGCGACCACTCACCTGAGTCTGACATTCTTCGAGGAGATGATATTCGAAGAGGGTCAGCTCCTCAACGGATCACTTCTCGACTATCAGATCGCTTCGATGAAAGACCTGCCTGAGACGTTCGAGCCGATTGTGGTGGAGGTGCCCCATGAGAGTGGTCCGTTTGGGGCCAAGGGTGTGGGTGAAACCGGGACACTTACCGTTTCGGCTGCCATTGCCAACGCCATCGAGGACGCAGTCGGAGTAAGAATTCGCGATTTGCCGATCACGCCGGAAAAAATCCTGCGCCTTCTAACTGAGCAGGGCAAAGTGAAGCCAGGGGGTTAGAAATCAGTATGAAGCGGACGATTTTGCTTCGAGTCAATGGCAGGGAAGAGCATCTCCAGGTCGAGGATGCCGACACGCTTCTTGACGTTCTCCGGGACCGGCTCCGGCTCTGGAGCGTGCGGGAGGGCTGCGGTGTCGGAGCCTGTGGCACCTGCACGGTCTTGCTCGACGGGCGGCCCGTGAGCTCCTGTTTCCTGCTGGCCGCAAGAGTAGAAGGACGCCAAATTGTTACCGTAGAGGGACTGAGTCAGGGCGGGACGCTTGACCCAATTCAACAGGCGTTCATCGAGCAGAGGGCTCCACAATGTGGCTACTGCACACCGGGCTTTATCCTTTCTGTCAAGGCGCTTCTCGAAGAGAACCCCAATCCGACAGACGAAGAGATCCGGGAATACCTGGCGGGAAATCTCTGCCGATGCGGCGGTTATCCGGATATCATGCGCTCGGTCCGCGCCGCGCAGGAAAAGCGCGACCCCGACTGAAATTTACCAGCCAAACTATAGTTCGCTCTTTTCCTGATTGCAGTGAAGAGTGAATTTACTTCACGAAATCAAATTATATCGACCTCTGGGTATGAAACCCTGTGGTCGATCAAAGGGAAGAGATACCGCTTTTCGGTAATGTCCTAATTTGATCGCCGTTTACGTTTTGGTTTTCTTCCAGTAGAAACACATTTGGGGCAGCGTCCATCCTTGGAGAGTGAGCTTCCCCCCATTGGTTGGACAGTTTTTGATCCGGGCTCTCTCCGGGTTTGAGATGGCCCCGCCTGTAGTTGGCGCTACTAGCGGGGCTCCCCTTGAAACGAAGCCAGCCGGTCGGGGAACCCCTGTCAGAGAGAACCCCGACCAAACTAGCCGTATTGAAAAGTGGTGGTGGTCTAGGCCTTTATGGCGCTTAACGCCGAAGTCTGTCTATACTAGGCTGGAAAATAAAAGGGGCTTTTACTCTCTCACAGGTTTGCTCCTCCCAAGACCCCAGGTGGCCGCCAAGCTTCTGGGGTTTTGGTTTTTATGGGCTATGCTGCTATTGTTTCTCCATCTTTAATTATCAACATCCACTTAGAGCCTTCCTTTTTAAATAATTTAGGAAAGCGTCTTAAGCTATTATTGACTATTGTTACGCTGTTGGGGCCAGTCATTATTTTCCCACGTTTTATGATCTCTTGGGTAAGTTCAGCCGATGTCATTCCCCTTGTAAATTCCTTCAAGATAATTTCAGTGGCGCGATGAATCGGGAGATCCGAAAAATTATAGGGCTGGATAATACCCTGAACTATATCCACCGTCATTCCTTGTGAAACATATTGGTTTTCGCTTTCCAGGGTATACCTATAAGAGTCATAAGCCCTAGCCACGCTATCACGCTCTTTGCTCAATGTGGTGATTTGGGAATCAAGATCTTTTAGTTTGTTTTCAAGAGCCCGAACCTTTTCAAAGAGATAGTCGATTACCTCTTGTTTGCCCATAACTTATCCCTCCAGCAAATAACCATAACAATCATACCAACCAATATCAAGTGGTTGGTTGTTGATTTGATTACATTGGCGTTTAATTGGATGCTAAAATAGTTGAGCACTAACCTTGATGGGCCGATAGCTTAAGGGTATAGTGCCCGTGGATGGCAAAGTGGGGAAATAGCAAATACCCATTTTATTGGGAATATGGCCTGTAAGTCGATAATAAATCCTAGGGGGATTTTATGGCGGCGAAAGCGGTTTTACTCGATAATGATTTTGAGGTAATCGGGACAAGTACAATCGATGATAGAAAACGAGTTGCTCTCACAAAGGCGATTGATATACTCTTACAAGCTCATAACGAAGACCTTAAAAAAATCCATTTTGTAGTTCATCTGAATAAAGCTGGGCAAATCTTACTTTCTCCAGAATCAACTGTTCCTCTACATGAGGTGTGGCTCTATAAAAACAAAGAAGCTCTTGATAGCGTGAGGCAAGGATTAGAAGAAGTGGGTCGTGGCGAGCTTGTCGATGCTGGATCGTTTATTCAATATGCCGATGAAGAAATTGAGTAGTAACAGAATTGCCCAGCTTCAGTCTCAAATTCACCCATACCGCAAATAGACAAAGACAACAGCTTGAGAGCGACAACAGTCAAGAAAAACGGCTCAAAGCTGTTCGAAAAACTCTCGGCCTAATTCAACAAGATCCACGCTACCCCAGTCTTAATACCCACGAATATATTACAATGCGCGGGGCAAATGGTGAGAAAGTTTTTGAGTCTTATGCAGAGAATAAAACTCCCGCAGCCTTTCGCATCTTTTGGCATTATGGGCCGAATCGAGGTGAAATTACCATTATTGCAATAACTCCCCACCCATAAGCTGTCCGGGAACCGGACACCCTGTATTAAAATTGAAATTAGGACACTACCCGCTTCTCCCCCTGTGGAGTGAAGCTCCCCACACTCCCGCGCGGGGCTTCCTGAAACGGATAGCGGAACTCTCCGTAGCCTTTAGCCCTCCTTCGCTAAGGCTTCGTAGGGCTCTCCTCACCATTCATCCCCGCCCTCCCGGGCGGGGCATTCTGGCGAAGGAGAGTAATGGACCCCGACGCCACGGGGGAAACCCCATCGGCTTTGTGCCCGCCTCAAGAGGCG